>NZ_CDRQNY010000001.1:0-181679 GCF_977037065.1 Butyricicoccus sp.
AATTTTGTGTCCTGACTTTGTTGCAGTTTCACGGTAATACATCAAGTATTACCGCAAAACTGTGCCTCGTCAGTACGCAAAATTTACTCGCAAATCACTCTTGTTCAATTATGCGGTATTGCCTTAACGAAATATTGTACTTATATGGAATAATCGGGGCATTTGTAATATTACAATGCCCCGGTTTCGTCATATTTCGTTGAAATGTGCCCCGTTTTGTGGTAAAATACCATCAAGAATGCCCGCAGCGGGCATGCAGGAAAGCAACCCATCGGCGAAACAGCATGGAGGTTCAAGAATGCGTTTCAAACGAATGATCGCGGTATTTCTGAGTGCGGCGATATATATGACAGCGGGTGCGGCGGCCGCAGAATTGCCGCAGGATGCTGTGGAGGCAGAAACCACAGCCGTCACGACCGAGACTGCCGCTGAGCGGGATCTGACACAGGATCTGCCGCAGGCGAGAGCAGTCGTCAGCGCGGCAAAGACCACGCACGCGTTTCAGCTTAACGGCAAGGCGGTGACCAATCCGCAGGCGTACTTAATTAACAAGTATAATTATTTCAAGCTGCGCGATGTAGCGTATCTGCTGCGCAACAGCACCGCAGAGTTTGAGGTGGGCTGGGAGAAATCCACCAACGTCATCACCCTGACGACCGGCAAAAATTACACCGCGGTCGGCGGAGAGCTGAACACGAAGGCACTGTCCAGCGCGGCAGGCAAACCCACCACGGCTATCGTCAAGGTGAACGGCAAAAAGGTTTCGTTCGACGGTTACATCATCAACGGAAACAACTACTACAAGATAGCCGATATGGCGGCCGCACTCGGCTTTACGGCGGATTATGACGTACCCAGCCGTACGGTTACGCTCAAAACACCGACACCTGCACCGATTCCGGCTTCGTTCACGACCGGTGTGTACCGCGTCAATGTCAATTCGGCGCTGACCGTGCGCAGCGGTCCGGGCAAAACTTATTCCGAAGTCGGCGAGTACGCCAAGGATGCTCTGGTTATCGTGGACAAGCTGTCGAACGGCTGGGCGCACCTGCTGGACAGCGCAGGCGGCAGCGGCCGTTACTGCAGCGCGGACTATCTGGTGCGCGTAAGGGATTACAATGCGGCGGTCGATAAGCAGACCGAGCCGACTGTCTCCCAGCCGAGCACACCTTCGACGCCGAGCACACCTTCGACGCCGAGTACACCGGTGACTCCTGACGAGCCGACAACGCCGACTGAGCCGACAACGCCGGACACGCCCGCCGAGACATTTACAAGCGGCATGTACCGTGTAACCGTGGATTCCGAGCTGTCTGTTCGCTCGAGCCCGAGCACCTCCGGCACGCTGGTCGGCGTGCTGAAAAACGGCGCGGAAATCGCGGTTGACAGCATTAGCAACGGCTGGGCGCATATTATGGATAACTCTTCGGGCAGCGGCCGCTACTGCAGTGCGGCTTACCTGACGCGCGTGCGCGACTACGTCAGCGGCGACGAGGATAACGATCCGATACAGCCGCCGCGCACCTCGCATATTGACGGCGTGAAGACGGTCATTATCGACCCGGGTCACGGCGGCAGCGATGTCGGCGCGAACAACGGCGGTTCACTCGATGAGAAGCACGTCAACCTGTATGTGGCGCAGTACCTCAAGCAGTACCTTGAGGCAGCCGGTGCAAAGGTTATCATGGTGCGCGATACCCTTGAGGAAGGCAGCGAGCTGACGCTGCGCGGCGCTGTTATGAAACAGTATGCGTCCTCGGCGGACCTGTTCTTCAGTATCCACCACAATGCAGCCAACACCACTGCACGCGGCGCGGAGATCCTGGCGCAGATTGCGGACAAGAACGGCGGACCGACCAAAATTCTGGCGCAGGCGCTGCTCGACGAGTACGAAAAGCTGGGTGTTCCGATTCGCCAGATCGTGTTCCGCGAGGGCAGTCACGGCGATTATTATTACACCAACCGTGCAGCAGCGGCGCTGAATATTCCGGCGCTGACGAGTGAATTCTGTTTCATTGATAACGAGGAGGACCAGAAGTTCATCGACAGTGAGGAGGACTGGCAGAAGCAGGCGCGTGCACAGTGCAATGCGATCCTGTATTATTTCACACAGGTGCAGTATTAAGGCAATACCGCATAATTAAAGCGGCGGTGCCTTAAGTAAACTATAAGTTGACCGCGTCGTTTACGGCGCGGTTTGCTTTGAAAAAGGAGATATTTGTTATGACAGAACGGGCAAAACTGGCACAGGATTTTCACGATCAGGGCTACAACTGCGCACAGGCGGTGGTCTGCGCGTACTGCGATCTGGTTGGTCTGGATAAGGAGACCGCCTATAAAATGTCGGAAGGCTTCGGCTTCGGCATGGGCTGCATGGAGATGTGCGGCGCGCTGAGCGGTGCGTTCATGCTCGCGGGCATGAAGAACAGCGCAGGAGCGGATAAGCCGGGCACGACCAAGGGTCAGACCTATAAGGTCACGAAAATGCTCAAGGAGAAGTTCGAGCAGAAGAACGGCGCGTATCTGTGCCGCGACCTCAAGGGCGTAGCCGACGGCAATGTACGGCGCTCCTGCCCGGGCTGCATTGAGGATGCGTGTGAGCTGATCGAAGCGTATCTCGCAGAGTAAGCAGAATGGAGAATGGACGCAGCGGTTCAATCTTCCGTTTCGTTTTTCACATTTCACAATTACAAACAATAAAAAGGACGCACACTGTGCGTCCTTTTTGTATACGGTTATATCATCACGTTAATTTTCCATTCTCAATTACTGCAATCGTGAAATGTTGCCTTACAGATTAAACACAATGCCGCATACCGCGCCGATCAGGATAAACACGATCGGGTGCAGCTTTTTGAGCTTCCAGATACCGAGCGACAGCACGAGAAAAATAATTATCGCCGGAACATTGATGACCGAGCCGAGACTTGCGATGCCTGACCAGTTTTCCGTATGCAGCAGCGCTGCGACAAACACCTCGAGCATTGCACCGAAGATCAGACCCGCGGACGCCGGACGCAGGCCGTAAAAGCCGTTCTTGACCAGTGGAGAGTCGCGGAACTTATCCAGCGCGCGCGACACCAGAATGATGATGATGACCGACGGCAGCACAAGCGAGCAGGTCGCCATGAGGGCGCCGGGCACACCGGCAGCGTGGAAGCCTGCATAGGTCGCAGAGTTGACACCGAGCGGGCCGGGCGTGGACTCGGACACCGCAATCATGTCCATCAGATCATTCGGCGTGAACCACGGATACCGCAGCGCGATCTGCTTGAGGAACGGCAGGGTCGCCAGTCCGCCGCCGATGGCGAACAGACCGGTCTTGAAAAATTCGAGAAACAGCAGTAAAAAGGTCATGCGCGCTTCCTCCGGACCATACCGATGAGAATACCGGCAGCAGCAGCGATAACGACCATCACAACGGGCGAAACGCCGCAAAATGCGACTGCGATGAACGTAATGAGCAAAATCGCTGCCGTCGGTGCATCAACAACGCCCTTTTTCGCCATTTTCCATACGGATTGCAGCACGAGCGCGCAGACCGCGATGCGGATGCCCGCAAAGGCGTGCTGCACGACCGCAAGGTGCGCGAACTGCTGGATGAATGCGGCGATGATCGAAATGATAACGAGCGACGGCGCGATAACACCGGCGGTGGCCGCAATGCCGCCGAGCGTGCCCTGTGTCTTATAGCCGATGAATGTTGCGGTGTTTACTGCGATGACACCCGGGGTACACTGACCGATGGCGTAGTAGTCCATCAGCTCGTCCTCAGTCGCCCAGCGGCGGTTTTCGACGACTTCGCGCTGCAAAATGGGCAGCATGGCGTAGCCGCCGCCGAATGTGCAGCCGCCGATGCGCGCAAAGGTGAGGAACAAATCGAGGTAAGGATTCAAATAATACAGTCCTTTCGTCAGGAGATAACTTCAATAGTATACACCCGTTGTCGAAAAATGAACAGAATAATCCGGTTAAGAGAATGAAAAAAACGCTCAAAGCAGCAGCTCCAAGCGTTTTCTGTTTACTTTGCGGGAATGACCTCCAGCCAGTAGCCGTCCGGGTCGGAGATAAAATAGATGCCCATTGACGGATTTTCAAAGCAGATGCAGTCCATTTCCTTGTGTTTTGCGTGCGCGGCATCGAAATCATCCACGCGGAAGGCAAGGTGGAACTCGTTGTCACCGAGGTTGTACGGCTTGTCCCAGTCGCGCAGCCACGTCAGCTCGAGCAGATGCGGCGTTACGCCATCGGTCAGGTATACAATAATGAAGCTGCCGTCCGGTGCGTTGATGCGGCTGGATTCGGTCAGACCGAGAGCCTCCTTATAAAAAGAAAGCGAGCGGTCCAGATCGCGGACATTAAAATTGTTGTGTGCAAACGAAAATTGCATAATGATATCCTCCTGATTGCGAATCTACGGTTACTGTACCATGAAGCCGCAGAAATTGCAAGCGGACGGCGAAAAGATACAAAACCGGTTTGCATTTAGTGTTGAAATTTCTACAATGGCTTGCTATAATTAGGTTGAATATTTGCGTCCCAAAAAGGAGGCAGGGGTTTGAAAAAGAGATTACAGAATATGCTGGCTCCCAACAGCGTAATTTTTTATGTGCTGTTTTTCCTGTTTGCAGTCGTGGGACTTTATTTCTCCCGCGTGTACGGTGCGGCAGGTATTGTGGTGTGCATCATCCTGCGGATTGTTTCGCTGCGCATGAATGCGGCACGGCGGCGGCAGGTGCAGGAGCTGATGAACAACATCGAGGTAGACGGCGGAGAGATCCGTCCGGCGGTGACACGCTCGCCGCTGCCGACAGCTGTTGCGCTGGCTACCACGGGCGAGATCGTATGGGCGAATGACGCATTTGCGGAAATCAGCGGTCGGGGGACTGCGGTAAGCGGCGTTCGCATGGGCGAGATCGCACCGACGTTTGAGACCGGCTGGCTCATCAAGGGACAGACCGCGTTCCCGGGAGAGCTTGGCATTGGCAAGCGGCAGTACCATGTATTCGGCAGTATGGTGCAGAGCGGTGCGGGACAACTGATGATGCTGCATTTCATCGACTGCACCGAGTTTGTCCGTCTGCGGGATGCGGCTGAGACTACCCGTCCGGCTATCGCGGTTATCGCAATCGACAACTACGAGGAGCTGGTCAAGAACACCACCGACTCGGAAAAATCCAACATTCTGGCGGGCATTGACAAACGTCTGTTTGCCTGGGTGAAGGACTCGAGCGCCGTACTGCGCAAGTACGACCGCGACAAGTATATCTTCGTGATCGAAAACGCTGAGCTGGACAAGCTGGTTGCGCGCAAGTTCTCCGTTCTGCAGGAGGTGCGCGAAATTGAGAACCACGAGGGCGTTGTAGCTACCCTGTCCATCGGTATCGGCCGCGACGGTGAAACGCTTGCGGAAAGCTATCGGTTTGCCGGACTCGCTGTCGACATGGCGCTGTCCCGCGGCGGCGACCAGGCGGTTATCAAGAATAAATTTAACTTTGCCTTCTTCGGCGGATTGAGCGAGGAAGTCGAGAAGCGCACCAAGGTCAAGAGCCGCGTGGTTGCAAACGCACTCAGCCAGCTGATCCGCGACTCGTCTCAGGTGTTGGTCATGGGCCACAAGAACAGCGATATGGACGCCATCGGCGCTGCTGCCGGTATGGTCTGTGCCGCGCGCGTCAAGGGCAGACCGGTGCACATTGTTGTGGACCGTCAGCACACCATGGCAAATGACCTGATCGAACGGCTGGAAACCCAGTCTGAGTACAAGGGCGTGTTCATCAGCGCCGAGGATGCGATGATTGCGTGCGATTTCAACACGCTGCTCATCGTGGTGGACGTAAACCGTCCCGGCTATGTGGAGAGCGCGGCGCTGCTCGAATCCATCAACAAGATCGCAGTCATTGACCATCACCGCCGTGCGGCGGATTATATCGAGAACGCAGTCGTATCCCTGCACGAGCCGTATGCGTCGTCCGCATCCGAGCTGGTCAGCGAGCTGCTGCAGTATCTTGTGCCGACCAGCGGCATTCTCACCTGCGAGGCGGAAGCCATGCTGGCGGGTATTTATCTGGATACCAAGGGCTTTGCAACGCGTACCGGCGTCCGCACATTTGAGGCGGCAGCGTATCTGCGCCGCGCAGGTGCGGAGTCGAGCGATGTCAAGCGCCTGTTCCAGTCCAGCTTTGACCAGTATATGGAACGTCAGAAGCTGATCTCGTCCGCGCGCAACTGCGGTCAGGGCGTTATCTTCGCTATCACTGGCGAGGAGGTAGACCGTATTGCGGCCGCACAGGCAGCAGACGAGCTGCTGTCCATCATCGGCACACATGCAAGCGTTGTTGCGTTCCGCAGCGGCGATGATATGGCGGTTTCCGCTCGTGCGGCAGGCCACGTCAATGTGCAGCTGCTGATGGAACGACTCGGCGGCGGCGGCAACCATTCGGCGGCCGGTGCACAGCTGAAGAATACTACGCCGGAGGAGGCCGACAAGCTGATCACGGATGCCATTCGCGGCTACTTCGACGATCAGCGGACCGAAAAGCAGGACGACAATAAATAAAACCGAAAAGCAGGCGAAGCTGTTCGCCGCATTCGATATAGCAAACACAAAAGGAGTAATCACCATGAAAGTAATTCTTAAGGCCGACGTTAAGGGCAAGGGCAAAAAGGGCGAGCTGATCGAGGTCAGCGAGGGCTACGGCCGCAACTTCCTGATGCCGCGCGGTCTGGCAGAGCCGGCAACCGCGGATAACCTGAACGTTAAGAAGGCGCAGGATGAGGCACACGCACGCAAGATCGCACTCGAGCAGCAGGCAGCCCGCGAGGCAGCCGAGAAGCTCAAGGAGAGCCCGGTAAAGGTTCCGGCCAAGGGCGGCACGGGCGGCCGTCTGTTCGGCGCTGTTACCTCCAAGGAAATCGCTGAGGAGCTGAACAAGCAGTACGGTCTGAACGTACCGAAGCAGAAGATCGTGCTCGAGGAGCCGATCAAGACCTTCGGTGTACACCGTGTAAAGGCAAAGCTGTATCAGGATATCGCAGGCGAGATTCTGGTGCAGGTAGTCGAGGCGTAACCTGCACCTATAGGGGGTATCCAATACCCCCTATATACGCCGGTCGGTTCCGGAGAAACCGACCGGCGATACCCCCGGACGCGCTCCAAGAGCGCTGGGTCGGGGTGTAAAAAGTCACGCGCATGTCGCGACTTTTTACGGACACGGCAATGCCGTGTCCTATTTCATGCCGTGCGTGAAACGCACGGTCGCGGCCGCGGCCGCTATCCTTGCGCGACTTCTTGGTCGCGCTGCGGGCCAATGACTCGGTTTTCCGTTTGGAAAACCTGTCATGTGGTTGCGCTTTGCAAGCAAAGCGGGATTTGATTGACGCAGGCTATGCCTGCGTTGTCATTTTTCGTTCTTCATTCTCAATTCTCCATTTTAATTTTTTAGCGGAGGGAGGTAAGTAAGTGCCCGACGAACTTTTAATGCGGCAGGTGCCGCAGGATCTGACTGCGGAGCAGTCGCTTTTAGGCGCGATGCTGGTCGATCCGAACTGCATTCCCGAGGTCATCGAGCAGGTGCGCGCCGATGATTTTTACGCGGAAGAAAACAAGCGCATCTTCGAGACCATCTACTCGATGTTCAACGGTGCACAGCGCATTGACCCGGTAACCGTTCTGGATATGCTCACGCGCATGGGCTACTACGACGAGGCCGGCGGCCGCGCGTATCTCTTTCAGCTGATGGAGGTCACGCCGGGTGCGCGGAACGTCAACGAGTACGTCCGCATCGTGCGTGACAAGAGCCTGCTGCGCCAGTTGGCGGACGCGGGCAGCGAGATTCAGCAGAACGCCCTCGAAGCCCACGGTGAAGCCTCCGGCATTGCCGAGCTGGCGGAGCAGCGTATTTACAGCATCCGTCAGGGACGTGAAATTAAGGGTCTGTCACGGCTTTCTGAGGTTATCGCGGATCTGTATACCGAACTGGACGAGCGCGCCCGGTCGGACAGTGAAATTCCCGGCATGTCCACCGGATTCCATGCATTGGACACGGCGCTGACCGGTCTCAATAAATCCGACCTGATTCTCATTGCGGCACGACCCGGCATGGGCAAGACCGCGTTTGCGCTCAATGTGGCGCTCAATGCGGCTAAGGCAAGTGTCAAGAATAAGGAGCGCGGCGACAAAAAGGGCACCGGCGTGTGCGTGTTCCAGCTTGAGATGGGCAAGGAACAGCTGGCCAGCCGTTTCCTGTCGAGTGAGGCGCTCATTGAGTCGCAGAAGCTGAAAACCGGCAATCTGGACGGTGACGACTGGGTAAAGATCGCGCGTGCGTCCGGCGTACTGGCAGGACTGAATATCTATGTGGACGACAATCCGGCCATCACGGTTGCGGAGATCAAGGCGAAATGCCGCAGACTGGGTGACGAACTCGGTCTGATCGTCATCGACTATCTGCAGCTGATGCACGTCGGCGGCCGTCACATGGATAATCGTGTGCAGGAGGTCGCAGAGATTTCACGTTCGCTGAAAATTATGGCGAAGGAACTCAATGTTCCGGTCGTGTGTCTGTCGCAGCTGTCGCGTGCGTCCGAGCAGCGCTCGGATAAGCGACCGATGCTGTCCGACCTGCGAGAGTCCGGCGCGATCGAGCAGGATGCCGACATCGTTATGTTTATTTACCGCGATGATTACTACGATGACGAGAGCGAGAACAAAAATATCGCAGAGATCATCATTGCGAAGAACCGCCACGGTGCGACCGGCACCATTGAGCTGCAGTGGGTCGGTCAGTATACCACGTTCTCCAACCCGGACCGCATTCACGAGGAGTAAGCCATGCTGGATACGGTAAAACGAACGATTTCCGACTATACGATGCTCGAAACCGGCGAAAATGTGCTTGTCGCCCTGTCCGGCGGCGCAGATTCTGTAGCGCTTCTGCTGAGTCTGCGCGAGCTGGGGTATCCTGTGCGGGCGTTTCACCTCAACCACTGTCTGCGCGGTGCAGAGTCTGACCGGGACGAAGCCTTCTGCCGCAGGCTGTGTGACAGGCTCGGCGTGGAACTGGCGGTCGAGCGCGTGGACATAGCCGCTGCCGCAGGCGATTCCGCGGTGGAGGAGACTGCGCGGCGTATTCGCTATGCACGGCTGAAGCATGCCGCACACGGAGCCAAAATCGCGGTGGCGCACAATGCGGACGACAATCTGGAGACCATGCTGTTCCATTTGGTGCGCGGCACAGGTGCGAAAGGTCTCACGGGCATTCCGCCGGTGCGCGGACGCATCATTCGGCCTCTCATCGAGGTCGAACGGCGGGAAATCGAAGCCTTTCTGCGCGAGCGCGGACAGGATTTCGTCACGGACAGCACGAACGCGGATACAGTTTACACGCGCAACCGCCTCCGTCAAGAGGTCGTTCCCGTTCTGCGGGAATTGAATCCGCAGGCGGTGCAGGCGGCAGCACGGCTTTCGCGTCAGCTTCGGCAGGACGAGACTTGCCTACAGAGTTATGCACAGACCTGTGTACAGCTTTGTGCAGCCGGGAACGGCGCATGGAAGATTCAGCCTCTGCGGGAGGCCGCATCGGCGGTTCGCAGCCGAGCATTGCGTCTGCTGCTCGAAAACGCGGATATGCCGCTCAAAGACGTAACCGCAAAGCATATTTCAGCGCTCGAGCATTTGTTGGAAACCGCGTCTCCGTCTGCGGAAACCGATTTACCGAACGGCTGTTTCGCAAGACGTGAATATGACGTTCTGCGCATCATTCCCAAGGCGGAAACCGCAGTCGAGCGGCCGGAAATCCCGTTTACCGTACCATTCGCAGGGATGATCTGGAAGGACACGGTAAGGCTGACTGCAAAGAAATTAGAAAAATCCGAAGTTTTTTACAAAACATTCAATACTTTTTGTCTGGATTGTGGTACAATAGATTTTGAATCGCTGTGTGTTCGCACACGACGCACCGGAGACACTCTGCGGCTGACCGAAAACGGCGGCAGCAGATCGCTCAAAAAGCTGATGATCGACCGAAAGATTCCGCGCTATATGCGGAATGCGATGGCCGTTATCGCGGATAAAAACGGTGTGATCGCGGTGCAGGATATCGGTGCGGACTGCAGCAGAACAGCCAAAAATAACGCAAATACACTGCAGATTACAGTAAAGGGGTTATCAAAAAATGGCTTATAATATGCGAGATGACATCAAGGAAGTTTACTTTACCGAGGAGCAGCTTCACGAAAAGGTAGCAGAGCTGGGTGCGCGTATCACGGAGGATTACCGCGATAAGAACCCGCTGATCGTCAGTGTGCTCAAGGGCTCCTATGTGTTCATGGCCGACCTGACCCGTGCCATTGATACGCCGTGCAACGTGGATTTTATGGTCGTATCCAGCTACGGCAAGGGCACCAAGACCTCCGGCGAGGTGCAGATTATCAAGGATATCGCACAGCCGATCGACGGCCGCGACCTGCTGATCGTGGAGGATATTCTGGATTCCGGCGTAACGCTGCACTATCTCATGCAGATTCTGGCAGCACGCGGTGCGAACTCCATCCGCCTGTGCACGCTGCTCTCCAAGCCGGAGCGCCGCAAGATCAACGTCGATGTGGATTACCTCGGCTTTGAGATTCCGGACGAGTTCGTAGTCGGCTACGGTCTCGACTACGCGGAAAAGTATCGCAATCTGCCGTATATCGGTGTACTTAAGCCGTATGTTTACGGCGGCGAGTAATTTAGGGAAGAGGTGTTAAACCGATTTGAAAGGCAAAATGAAAGGCTTCGGCCTTTACCTGATCATACTGGTGTGCCTGTTGGCGGGCGTCAGCTATGTGGTCAGCCAGACACAGCAGACAGAAACGCTGTCCTATAATCAGATCTACAACTATTTTATGGATGGCGATGTTGACCAGTACGACGTGGACGACACCACGCTGACCATGCATCTGAAAAAGGAAAACCGGACGTACACCTACGATCTGGGTGACTACAGAAGCGTGTTCTATAACGATCTGGGCGAGACCATTCAGCAGCAGATGCGGGATGGCACGCTGACCAAGGTCGATTACCGCACGGCGACCATTCCGTGGTGGGCACAGTTCCTGCCGTATGTGATCCTGATCGTGCTGCTGATCGCGTTCTGGTACTTTATGATGAACAAGCAGTCCGGCGGCGGAGCAGGTCCGATGCAGTTTGGCAAGGCCCGTGCAAAGCTGGCGCAGGACGATAAGCGCAAGGTCACCTTCAATGATGTGGCAGGCGCGGACGAGGAAAAGGCCGAGCTGCAGGAAATCGTCGAGTTCCTCAAGAATCCGCAGAAGTTCGTGCAGATCGGCGCGCGTATTCCGAAGGGCGTGCTGCTGGTCGGTCCTCCGGGCACCGGTAAAACCCTGATCGCGCGTGCGGTTGCAGGCGAGGCGGGCGTACCGTTCCTGTCTATTTCGGGTTCGGACTTCGTTGAGCTGTACGTCGGTGTCGGCGCATCGCGTGTGCGCGACCTGTTCGAGCAGGCCAAGAAGAACGCGCCGGCTATCGTGTTCATCGACGAGATCGATGCAGTAGGCCGTCAGCGCGGCGCAGGTCTCGGCGGCGGCCATGACGAGCGCGAGCAGACCTTGAACCAACTGCTCGTTGAGATGGACGGCTTTGGTGCAAACGAGGGCGTTATCGTCATCGCAGCCACCAACCGCAAGGATATTCTGGATAACGCACTGCTGCGTCCGGGCCGTTTTGACCGTCAGGTCTATGTCGGCGCACCGGATGTCAAGGGTCGTGAGGCTGTCCTCAAGGTACATGCCCGCAACAAGCAGTTCGACCCGGATGTCAAGTTCTCTGAAATTGCCAAGACGACCGCCGGCTTCACCGGTGCAGACCTTGAAAACCTGCTCAATGAGGCAGCGCTGCTTGCGGCACGCCGCAACAAGAAGCTGATCTCGCAGGAGGAGATCGAGGAGTCGCTGCTCAAGGTCGTAATGGGCGTGGAGAAGAAGAGCCACATCATCAACGAGCACGACAAGCGCCTGACCGCGTACCACGAGGCCGGTCACGCGATCTGCTTCCACGTTCTGCCGACGCAGGATCCGGTACACCACGTTACCATTATCCCGCGTTCGTCCGGCGCAGGCGGCTTTACCATGCCGCTGCCGGAGGAGGATCAGGCATACCGCACCAAGAAGTATATGGAGGAGTATATCATCGTTTGTCTGGGCGGCCGCGTGGCCGAGCAGCTGACGATGGAGGATATCTCCACCGGTGCTTATGGCGATATCAAGCAGGCAACCCAGATGGCCCGCGCCATGGTCACCAGCTACGGCATGAGCGAGCGTATCGGCCCGATCGACTACGGCTCGGATAATGGCGAGGTGTTCCTCGGCCGCGATCTGGCAGCCGGCAAGGGCTATTCTGAGGTTAAGGCGGCGGAGATCGACGACGAGATTCACCGCATTATCGAGCACGCATATCACGCCTGTGAAAAGCTGCTGAGCGAGCACATGGACGAGATGAAGCGCGTTGCCGAGTATCTCATCCGCAACGAAACGATGGACGGCGAGACCTTTGTTAAGGTCTATAACGGCGAAATCGTTCCGGATAAGATCGTCGGTGAGGATCTGATGACCGAGCTGCAGCAGGAGCTGCACGCCAAGGTAAGCAAGCCTGCGGAATCCGCAGAGGAGCTTGCCAAGGTTGAAGAAGCCGAAAAGGATCTCGACCCGGATAAGCAGGATCAGTAAATATTCACAAAACCCCACAGGAAATTCTGTGGGGTTTTTCCTTGCCTGAAATGTCAAACATTCTTGACATTTTGCTGTCCGCCTGTTATCTTTAAGATGTAAAGAGAACTTTACATTTTAGCGAACGGCATCAAGGGTAGGAGGTGCTTTTATGCGGTGGAATTTGTACACATCAGCCGAGAAAATGCAGGTATTGTGGGTCTGCATCGGCTTGCCGGTGCTTCTGCTGGCGGCATGGCTGGTAAAAGACTGGATGGATGCCGGAAGATCGAAAAAGGCCCGCAGGACCGCCAAAGCACTCGGCAGCAAGACCGATGAGATGGAGCACGCCATCATCACACAGGCACAGGCGGTCGCATATCGGGTGACGCAGGCGGGAATCCTGGCGTGCCTGTATTATCGCCTGCTGATAAAAGGGCAGGCGGCAATGGAGTTGTGTGCGCTGCTGGTCGTGTCCGGCATGGTGGAGGCGGCTATTATGCTTGTGCAGACGTTCCGCAAAGCAAAGGACGACGAGGAGCATCCGCCGAGACTGACTTTCCTTATCGCAAAGCTGATGTTCTGTGCGGTGCTGATCGGATTGGCCATCGGAATGACGGTTCTAACGCAAAACTGGTAGGAGGTGCGCTTATGAGCTGGGATATGTACGATATGACACAGAAGGTGCAGGTTGTTATGGTTGCGATTGTGCTGCCGCTGGTCATTCTTGCAGCGAGCCTGTGGCACGACTGGGTAGAAGAAGGACAATCGCCGCGAGCGAGAAAAATCATGAAGGACTGGAAATGGAATATCGATGAGATGGCGCACGCCGTCAATGTGAAGGGTCGCTTGATTGGCTACCGTGTGCTGCAGGCCGGTGTTATCATTTATCTTGGTTACAGCCGCTTTTTCTGTGATTATCGCTCGATTGAACTCAGTGTCCTGGCAATCGTGTCCATTGTTGCTGAGGTGCTGTTTATTATCATCAAAACCATTCGCAATATGGCGGGCGATGAGGATAAAACGCAAATGTGGAAACAGATGGGACACAGTGTGTTCAATAATCTGATGTATCTGTGGATTGTGGTGAAGGTTTTCTGGATGTAGGGAGGTGCACCTATGTTTACAACCGAAACCGGTATAGGCGTGGTCGTAATGGTCGTTTTTGCGGTATTCTGGCTGGCTTTTATGCTCTGGGAGGACTGGGGACAGGCCGGAAAGACTGCTCGTGCACGCGCTTCCGCGAAGGCTAATGGCTGGGAGCAGGACGAAATGCAGAACACGATCACACGCAATGGTGCGATTATCGCCTACCGCTTGATGACGGTCGGGCTGTTTGTGGTGATGCTGGTGGATATCATTGCATTCGGTAAAAATGTGAGCGAGTTTGCGATTCTATGGTTCGTGTGCATGGTGTTCGAGGGTGTTTACAGAACAATCGCGACCTACCGTGCCGCAAAAGACGGCGAGGAAAATCCGCCGTCTAAAAGTGCGCTCGCCGGGGATATTGTAAAGCGTATTTTCATTCCGGTCGTGATATTCGCAGATTTGATATGGAAGTTCTGGCGCTGAAGATGAAGAACAACATTAAAGAACTCCGCAAGGCGCGCGGCCTGCGGCAGGAGGACATGGCAAAGCTGCTCGGGGTATCGCGGCAGACCATCGTGGCGATGGAGAACGATAAGTATGACCCGACCCTCGAGCTGGCGATTAAAACCGCGCGGCTTCTGGAACAGCCGGTGGAGAGTATATTCTTCCTCGATGAAGAATCGTAATTGAGAATTGAAAATGGAGAATGAAGTGCGATGGCATACCTCGATTCTGGGCGGCCAATGGCCGCCCCTGCGGGTACACGTTTGCAAATGGTTCGGAAAATGCAATCTTTACGTTCATTTTCCATTCTGCATTCCTGCATGAAAAAAGGACTTCCCGCAGGAAGTCCTTTTTTATAGCACGGATTTATCCAATACCGCCCGGGATAATAAAGCTGAAGAATACGACGAGTGCGGCAAGGAAGATATACACATATTTCGCAAGCGGCGCAAACGCGCGGCTGAGCGGCTTGCTGCGGCCGTTCATCAGCTCTTGCTCCATCTTGTCGATGCCGAGCACCCAGTACGCCATAACCGCACCGAGGATTGCACCGATCGGCACGACGTAAATGGTGATAACGTCCATCAGCGTACCCATGAGCGTATCGCGCTCGATAAACAGGCCAACCGCCAATGCGGCGCCGCACGACAGCAGGACAGCGGCCTTTCGGCTCAGCTTGAGGCGCGTCTGCGCGGCTTCAGAGACTGCTTCCAGCATGTTCGCCAGTGAGGTAATGCCCGCGAACAGCACGGAAATAAAGAAGAAGAACGCGAACAGACGGCCGAACGGCATCTGCTGGAATACACGCGGCAGGGTGATGAACAGCAGCTTGGGGCCGGAGGCCGGGTCCAGACCGAACGCGAACACGCTCGGCAGGATAGCGAAGCCAGCCAGCATAGCGGCGCAGGTGTCGAGCACAGCGGTCATGCACGACGAATGTACAACATCCTCATTTCTCGGCAGGTAAGAGCCGTAAATGATCATGCCCGAGCCGGTGATCGACAGCGAGAAGAACGCCTGACCCATCGCCATGATCCATGTGCGCGGGTTGAACAGGTATTCCCACTGCGGTACGAGCAGGTATTTGTAGCCTTCGATCGCATTCGGCAGGAAGGCTACGCGGACAGCAATAATGATGAACAGGATGAAGAATGCGGGCATCATCACCTTGTTGATCTTTTCAATGCCGCCGGACACGCCGAAGATCAGCACAGCCGCCGTCAGCAGGATAACCAGGGTGTGCCACGGCACACTGGAAAAATTCGTGCTGCTCATTTCCGTGAAGAACTGCTCCGGTTCGGTGCTCATCAGCGAGCCGGTCAGTGCACCGAACGCGCTCCGCAGCACCCAGCCGACGATGATGGCGTAGCCGATGGCGATACCGAGCGAGCCGAGCAGAGGAATCGTACCGAGGATGGCGCCGCCCTTTTTACCGCGGGACTTCATCGCAAATTCATACGAGCCGATCGGACCTGTGCCGGTCATACGGCCGAAGGCGAACTCGCCGGACAGGCCGACATAGCCGAACAGTGCGATAAACAGCAGGTAGGGGATTAAAAAAGCCGCGCCGCCGTATTGACCGGTGCGGTAAGGGAACATCCAGATGTTGCCCATGCCGACCGCAGAGCCGACCGCCGCCAGCACAAAGCCGATTTTTGAGGTAAAGGTTCCGTTTTCGTTTTTCTGATGCATAATAAAACTCTCCGATTGTTTACAGATGTAAACATAGTATAACACAAAATAAAGCAAAAAGCCACTTACACTTTTCACAGGAAAAGCGGGAGCTTTTGACAGAAGTAACAAAACACTCGTCGGAATTTAGGGAAATTTATCAGTTATTCTCTTGCGCTCGGTGGATGGATATGGTATGATAAATGAGCGTGAAAAAGACAAGTGTCTTTTTAGGGAGGACAGACATCGCATGATAAAACCAAAGTATTATCTCGTGGAGCGCACCCTGCTGCCGGAGGTATTTCAGCGCGTGATCGAAGCGAATGAAGCCATCGCTTCGGGCAAGGCGGCTACGGCAAGCGAAGCGGCAAAGATCGCCGGTCTGTCGCGCAGTGCGTATTACAAATATAAGGACGGCGTTCGCCCTTTCTTTGAGGCGACCACCGACCGTATCGTCACCTACCATTTCATGCTGCACGATCAGCCGGGTGTTCTGTCGAGCATCCTCGGACTGATGGCACGCTCGGGTGCAAACCTGCTGACGGTGAACCAGTCCATTCCGATGAGAGGAATGGCATCGGTCACCATTTCGGCCCGCACCGGTGAGATGAAATACTCATCCGAAGAGCTTGTGCACCGTGCAGAAGCAATGGAAGGCGTCAGCAAAGTGGAAATTCTGGCATCTGAATGACCGTCCGGCGGTATACAGAACGCTAATTTAACTGATGAAAGGAAATCAGCATATGATTAAAGTAGCAATCATGGGACACGGCACCGTCGGTTCGGGCGTATACGAGGTTTTCGACATGAACGCCGACAAGATCGCCAAGACCGTTGGCGAGCCGGTTGAGGTAAAGTATGTCCTCGACCTGCGCGACTTCTCCTCTCTGCCGTATGGCAATAAATTTGTAACCGATTTTTCTATCATCGAGAACGACCCCGAGGTAACAGTCGTTGCCGAGGTAATGGGCGGCGTGGGCGCTGCGTACCAGTTCACCAAGCGCTGCCTCGAGGCTGGCAAGAGCGTATGCACCTCCAACAAGGAACTGGTTGCTACCAAGGGTGAGGAGCTGCTCAAGATTGCCGAGGAGCACGGCGTAAACTACATGTTCGAGGCATCCGTCGGCGGCGGCATTCCGGTCATCCGTCCGATGCTGCAGTGCCTGGCTGCCAACGAGTTTAACGAAATCTGCGGCATTCTGAACGGCACGACCAACTACATTCTCACCCAGATGATCCACAACGGCGTTACCTTTGCGGATGCGCTCAAGCAGGCACAGCTCAACGGCTATGCCGAGAAGGACCCGACCGCTGATATCGAGGGTCACGACGCCTGCCGCAAGATCTGCATTCTGTCCGACCTTGCTTATGGCGATAAGTTCGATCCGGATCAGGTTTCCTGCGAGGGCATCACTAAGATCACCCTCGAGGACGTAGCAAACGCCGACAAGCTGGGCTGCGTTATCAAGCTGCTGGGCCGCTCGGTCCGCTGCGAGGACGGCACCGCTTACGCTTATGTTGCACCGCATCTCATCCACAAGGAAAGCCCGCTGGCCGCTGTTGAGGACGTATTCAACGCCATCATGATCGACGGCAATGCGACCGGTGAGGTTATGTTCTACGGCAAGGGCGCCGGCAAGCTGGCTACCGCTTCCGCTGTTGTTGCCGATATGCTGGACAGCATCGAGCACAAGGACAACCGCCGCCGTATCTTCTGGGGCGATGGCTCCAAGCACCTGCTCCGTCCGCTGGATACCCTGCAGAGTGCATGGTACGTTCGCTTCAAGGGTGCACAGAAGGATGTTGAGGAGCTGCTGCCGGTTGAGAGTCTGACCGAGCCTGCTGAGGGCGTATTCGTGGTGCAGACCCGCAAGCTGTCCACCGCAGAGATGAACGCCGCAGCCGAAAAGCTGAACGCACGCGGTGAAGTCCGCGCGGCAATGCGTATTCTGTAAAGGAGAGAAATACAATGGTTCGTGTAACCGTCCCTGCTACGAGCGCCAATATGGGCTCGGGCTATGACAGCATCGGCATTGCGCTCGAGCTGTACAACGTGATCGACCTCGCAGAGAACGATCATATTGATATTTCGGATAAAAACGGTCAGTATGTTCCGCAGGACGAGAGCAATCTGATCTATCAGTGTGCAAAGCGCGTTTACGACGAGTGCGGCAAGCCGCTTTCCGGCTTGACCATCGTTGAGGACTGCGCGATCCCGCAGACCCGCGGCCTTGGCTCGTCCTCGGCGTGCACGGTTGCGGGCATCATGGGTGCAAACATGCTGCTCGGTGAGCCGCTCGACCGCAACGCGGTCATTGATCTGGCGGCTACCATCGAGGGTCATCCGGATAACTCCACACCGGCGATCCTCGGCGGCTTCTGCGTGGCGCTGCTCGAAAACGGCCATGTGCATCACGTTCGTGTGCCGGTTCACGGCGCGATCGACTTCGTGGTATTCATTCCGGATTTCCAGCTGTCCACCGAAAAGGCGCGTGCGGCGCTGCCCAAGACCATCGACCATCACGATGCGGTTTACAATCTGGCGCGCGCAGCGCTGCTTGCGGGCAGCCTGACCACCGGCAAGCTGGAAAACCTTGACGCGGCAACCGGTGACTGTCTGCATCAGCCGTACCGTTTCGGTCTGATCGAAAACGGCGAGGACATCGTGCGTGAGGCCAAGAAGCTGGGCGCGCTCGGCGCGTTCATTTCCGGCGCAGGCCCGTCCATCGTGGCGATCGTCTACAAGGGCGACCGCGACTACATCACCCGTGCACAGGAGCTGTGCGAGAAGCTGTATCCGCACTGGAAGGCCGTACAGCTGCGCTGTGATGAGGTCGGTGCGACCGTAAAACGACTGTAATAGGGGACGGATGAGTGCTCTCGTCCGTGTATATAAGGAGGAAACATAGTTAGTATGAGTCTTATTGTGCAAAAGTTCGGCGGCACTTCGGTTGCCAACACCGAGCGACTGAAGAATGTTGCGGACATTGTTACCAAGACCGCACAGGCAGGCAATCAGGTTGTTGTAGTTGTATCCGCGCAGGGCGATACCACGGATGATCTGATCGTAAAGGCTGCCGAGCTGAACGACCGTCCTTCTAAGCGTGAGATGGACGTTCTGCTCAACACCGGCGAGATGATCTCCATGTCTCTGCTGGCGATGGCTATCCAGAAGCTGGGCTTTCCGGTTGTATCCCTGACCGGCTGGCAGATCGGTCTGGAGACCAACAGCAACTACTCGGATGCCCGCATCAAGCGCATCGCAGGCGAGCGCCTCAAGGCAGAGCTGGATAACGGCCGCATCGTTATTGTTGCAGGCTTCCAGGGCATCAACAAGATGGGCGACGTTACCACGCTCGGCCGCGGTGGCTCGGACACCACCGCAGTTGCCATTGCAGCAACGCTCGGCGCGGATCTCTGCCAGATCTACACCGACGTAGACGGCGTTTACACTGCCGATCCGCGCATCGTAAAGGATGCCAAGAAGCTGGACGCCATCACCTATGATGAGATGCTGGAGCTGGCATCTCTGGGTGCACAGGTGCTGCACAACCGTTCGGTTGAGATGGCAAAGAAGTACAATGTCGATCTTGAGGTCGTTTCGAGCTTTACCCGCAATCCGGGTACCAAAGTCAAGGAGGGTTCTAATATGGAAAAACTGCTGGTTTCGGGTGTTGCCCGTGATAATAACTGCGCGCGTGTAGCAATCATCAATCTGGACGATACGCCGGGCACTGCATTCAAGGTATTCTCGCTGATGGCGAAGCACAATGTCAACATCGACATCATCCTCCAGTCCGTCGGCCGCGATAACAAGAAGTCCATCTCGTTCACCATCCGTCAGGACGATGCAGAGCGCGTCGAGAAGATCCTGCGCGACGCGAAGGAGATGCTCGGCTACGAGGATATTTCCATCAACACCAAGGTCGCAAAGGTTTCCATTGTTGGTGCAGGCATGGCTTCCGCTACCGGCGTTGCTTCCAAGATGTTCGAGGCTCTGGCAAGCGCCGGCATCAACATCCGCATGATCTCCACCTCTGAGATCAAGATCTCCGTCCTCATCAACGAGGAGGACAGCGAGAAGGCTGTTAAGGCTATCCACGAGGAGTTCTTCAACGCCTAATTGGGGGCAATACCACACGATTGCATCGGCGGCGTTTGGCGGAAATTTTGTGCGCTGATTTTGTTGCGTTTCCTTGCAATACACAAAGTATTGCTGCGGAACCGCGCCGCATCAGCACGCAAAAGTTACTCGCCAACCGCTCATCGCTGAATTGTGTGGTAATGCCCATAAGTGTTTTCCCAGATAGCCTCAAAGTCCCGAAATGTGCATTTCGGGACTTTTTTGCAACCGGAAAGACGTCCGCAACCGTCGGTTGACAAAAAGAAACGATGGGTTGGTGGCGTTTTTGCGGCATTTCAGGCACACTGGAGACAGAAAAGAAAGGCAGGTGGCAGAAATGACAACAGGTGAGAAAATCGCGGCGCTGCGAAAAGAGCAGGGCATGAGCCAGGAGGCGCTCGGCGAAAAGCTGGGCCTGAGCCGTCAGGCGGTCAGCAAGTGGGAGGCCGATCAGGCGGTGCCCACGATGGATAATTTAATGGAACTGAGCAAGCTGTTCGGCGTTCCGGTGGATACGTTGTTGCGTCCGGATGCGGAGCTAATGCCAAAGGCAGAGGACTCGGATGAATCGTGGCCGGGTGCAGAGAACCAGCCGGTCAGGAACGAAAACCGCAAGTGGAAAATTGCGGCAATCGCAGCGGCAGGGCTGCTGTGCGTCAGCGTTGTGTGCAGCGCGGTCAGCCTGTGGCGCGTGCTCGCCATGCAGAAGCAGATCGACACGCTGCGGATGCAGAGCGGGCCGAGTACGATTTACTATCCGGATAATACGAGCGCTGAGAACAGCGATTTAGCCGACTGGTCGGAGAACGTGACCGTAGACCGGCAGAACACGGATAACCTTCTTGTGACGGTGAGCGCGGTTCCGCGCAGCATGATGGATGGCGAAACCGCAAAGTTCGTTGTCCGCAGCGGTGACCAGTCGTGGGAGTGCGACGCAGAAAACAAGAACGGTTACAGCGGCGAAATCAGCGTGCCGCTGGTGGATACGTTTTCTGTTTATTTGACGCTGACAAGTACGGACGGAGAAATCCGTAATATTATGGTTGCCTCTGAGTATGACCTGAAGCAGCGTTTTTCTCTCGAAGTGCGTGCGTGGTGGGAGAACGGTAGCTTTAGCTTTAATGGTAAGACCACATCAGCCAGCGGCAATGTGGCAACGTATATTTACTGCGGCGATGACAGTGTACCACTGGCCAGCGGTCGCATACTCCTGTATCAGAACGGAAAACAAATCAAAGAACAGAAGATAGAGAATATAGAAACAGGATTCGGTGGAGACGTTTATTATTATACACAGGTTGACTGGCGTGATCTGGAAGGCGGATTTGATCAGTACCAGCTGAAAGCCGAGATTACCGACAATTACGGCAGAGTGTACAGCAGTGAGTTTTTCCAATAACAAAAAAGACCGCGAAAGCGGTCTTTTTTGTTATTTCCTCGGTGTAAATGTCGCAGCGAGGACGTAAACACGGCTTGCGCCCATCTCCCGCAGAGCTTTGACGGCAGCCGCCGCCGTTGCGCCGGTGGTGATAATATCATCGACCAGCACAACGGATTTTCCGGTCAAATCTACGCTGCCCTTCGGCAGAACGGCATCTTTTGCGTTGCTCTGCCGCGCGGCGTAATCCTTCTGCGCGGACTGCTTGCCGACAAACCATCGCTTGCGCAAGGTGGCTTCGCATGGAAGAGAAAGCGGCTTTGCCGTCAGCTTTGCAAGCAGCTCCGCCTGATTGTACCCGCGCTTGCGGTAGTGCAGGAATCCAATCGGCATGTAGGTAATGAGTTTCGGCTGCCAGTCGTCCAACTGTGACGTGAGGGCCACGGACATTTGCGCCGCGAACCAGTCCGCACAGTAGGCGGCGCTGCTGAACTTGAACCGCTTCATGGCATTTTGCACGGTGCCGCGGTAATACAGAGGAGCGATCGTGCCGTCGGCTCCGGCAATGGAGATGACCTCATTGCAGCGGTATTCCCGCCGGACTGCAGCGGCACAGTCCGGACAAAGCTGCAGCGTGCGGCTGGTCGTCACCGGAAAATCTGCGCCGCATAAAACACACCTGTGACCATAAAGAATGCCCATCGAATCACCTCGTTATATACAAAAAAGCGACCGTTGCACGGTCGCTTTTTAATTCCTGCGCCGCAGCGCCATTTAATTAGCAAATGCTTTGCATTTGCGTAAAAAGTCGGGGCGTGTACCTGACTTTTTACACCCCGACTCAGTCGCCTTGGGCGCTATCCTTGTGCGACTTCTTGGTCGCACTGCGCGTGGCGTCATTCGGGTATCGAAAGGCGGTTTCTCCGGAACCGCCTTTCGTATATAGGGGACTTTTGAAGTCCCCTATATTACTTGAGCAGCTTTTTCAGACGCTCAGCAGCTTCCTTGGTGCGTGCCTGATCGCCGAATGCGGTCAGACGGAAGAAGCTGTCGCCGTTCTTGCCGAAGCCTGCACCCGGGGTGCCAACGACGTTGGCATTCTCAAGCAGGTAGTCGAAGAAGGTCCAGGAATCCATGCCGTTCGGGCACTTGAGCCACAGGTACGGGCTGCTCTTGCCGCCGGTGTACCAGATACCCAGCTCATCGAGGGTCGCAGCGAGAACCTTAGCGTTCTGCTTGTAGTAGCCGAGGGTCTCCTTGATCTGCTTCATGCCTTCCTCGGTGAAGCAGGCAGCAGCGCCCTTCTGTACGATATACGGAACGCCGTTGAACTTGGTGGTCTGACGGCGCAGCCACATCTTGTTCAGCTTGCCGTCCAGCAGAGCGGTCGGAACAACGGTCCAGCCGCAGCGGGTGCCGGTGAAGCCTGCCATCTTGGAGAAGGAGCAGAACTCGATTGCACAGGACTTAGCGCCTTCGATCTCGTAAATGGAGCGCGGCAGAGTCTCATCCTCGATGAAGCACTCGTAAGCTGCGTCATACAGGATAACGGCGTTCTGCTTGTTGGCGTAATCTACCCAAGCCTTCAGACCTGCACGGTCATAAGCAGCGCCGGTCGGGTTGTTCGGAGAGCAGATATAGATGATGTCGCACTGAACGGACTCATCCGGCAGCGGCAGGAAGCCGTTTGCCTCATTTGCGTCAGCGAATACGATCTTGCGGCCCGCCATAACGTTGGTATCAACGTAAACCGGGTAAACCGGGTCCGGAACCAGAACAGTGTTGTCGGTACCGAAAATGTCGAGGATGTTGCCGAGGTCGCTCTTTGCACCGTCCGAGATGAAGATCTCATTGGTGGCGAGCTCTACGCCGTGGGACTTGTAGTAGCCGACCAGTGCTTCGTGCAGGAAGCCGTAGCCCTGCTCATCGCCGTAGCCGTGGAAGGTCTCCTGCTTGGCCTGATCCTCAACAGCTGCGTGCAGCGCGTCGATAACAGCCGGTACCAGCGGACGGGTTACGTCGCCGATGCCCAGACGGATGATATCAGCCTCCGGATGTGCTTCGGAGTACTCACGCACCTTGCGTGCGATGGTGGAGAACAGATAGCTCTGCTCGAGATTGTCGTAGTTCTTGTTAGTCTGCATTGTTGTTCTGGCTCCTTTTCAGAGATGCCGCGACGAACGCCTTGAACAGGGGATGAGCGCGGTTGGGACGGGACTTGAACTCGGGGTGGAACTGTACGCCGATATAGAACGGATGGTTCGGGATTTCAACGGTCTCCACAAGCTCGCCGGTCGGCGAGGTGCCCGTGATCTGCATGCCCTTATTTTCAATCTCCTCGCGGAAATTGTTGTTGAACTCGTAACGGTGGCGGTGACGCTCGGAAATCATTTCCTCGCCGTACGCCAATGCCATGATAGTATTCGGACGGATCTTGCACGGATAAGCGCCCAGACGCATCGTGCCGCCCTTCTTGGAGATGCCCTGCTGGCTCTCCATCAGGTCGATGACCGGATGGGTGGAATCCGGGTCAAACTCGCTGGAGTTTGCATCCGCGTAGCCGAGCACGTTGCGTGCGTAGCTCATAACCGCGATCTGCATGCCGAGGCAGATGCCGAAGTAGGGGATACCCTGCGTGCGCGCATAGTTTGCTGCACAAATCATGCCTTCCACGCCGCGTGCGCCGAAGCCGCCCGGCAGGATGATGCCGTCAACCTCACCGAGCAGCTTGTCCACGGTGGAGTCGTTGATCTCCTCGGAGTCTACCCAGTCGATATCGACGAAGCAGCCGGTCTCGTAGCCGCCGTGCTGCAGCGCCTCTGCAACCGAAAGGTATGCGTCGTGCAGCTTGACGTACTTGCCGACCAGCGCGATCTTCACATGGTCCTTGCGGGCTGCGATGCGCTCGAGCATTTCCTGCCACTCGGTCATATCGCCCTTGCCTGCGCCGATGGACAGCTCACGGCAGACGATGTCGGACAGATGGCTCTCCTCGAGCATCATCGGTGCCTGATACAGAACCGGCAGGGTGCGGTTTTCGATTACGCAGTCCTCCGGTACGGTGCAGAACATGGAAATCTTGCGCTTGATATCGTCATCCATCGGCTGGTCAACGCGGGCTACGATGATGTCCGGAGAGATGCCCAGACCGCGCAGCTCCTTAACCGAGTGCTGGGTCGGCTTGGACTTCGGCTCATTGGAGCCGGAGATGAACGGAACCAGTGTTACATGGATGAACAGGCAGTTGCGGCGACCAACCTCAGCAGCAACCTGGCGGATCGCCTCGAGGAACGGCTGGGACTCAATATCGCCGGTGGTGCCGCCAATCTCGGTGATAACAACGTCAGCCGAGGTCTTTTTGCCTACCGAGTAGATGAAGGACTTGATCTCGTTGGTGATGTGCGGAATAACCTGCACGGTCTCGCCGAGGTACTCGCCGGCGCGCTCCTTGTTCAGAACATTCCAGTATACCTTGCCGGTGGTCAGGTTGGAGAACTTGTTCAGGTCCTCGTCGATGAAGCGCTCGTAGTGGCCGAGGTCGAGGTCGGTCTCTGCGCCGTCGTCGGTAACGTAAACCTCGCCGTGCTGGAACGGGCTCATCGTGCCCGGGTCTACGTTGATGTAGGGATCGAGCTTCTGCGCTGCAATTTTCAGGCCGCGGCTTTTCAGCAGACGGCCGAGAGATGCGGCAGTAATGCCCTTGCCCAGACCGGAAACTACGCCGCCGGTCACGAAGATGTACTTTGTCATATCTCAATTTCCCCCTTGAATACGGTCGTTGCCGCGCCCGTCATGAACACGGTTTCATCTGTATAGCGAATGGTGAGGTCGCCGCCGCGCAGGTGCACGACGATATCCTCGTTTTTGTTTGCAAAGCCGTTCAGACATGCTGCCACGCCGGTCGCACAGGAGCCGGTGCCGCACGCCCACGTTTCACCGGAGCCGCGCTCCCAGACGCGCATTTTCAGGCTGCCGTCCGGCAGGACGTTGACAAACTCGGTGTTGACACGCTCCGGAAACAGCGGATGATGCTCAAACTTGGGTCCGATGCGCGTAAGGTCGAGGTCGTCCACATCCTCCTTCTGGAAGATAACGCAGTGCGGGTTGCCCATGGAAACGCAGGTCATGTGGTAGACCTTTTCGTCCACAACGATGGGTGCGCTGATGACGTTCTCGCCGTCCATATTAACGGGAATCTCCCGCGGAGCAAGAATGGCTGCACCCATGTCCACGCGGGCGGACTGCATTTTGCCGTCCTTGACGGTCAGCTCAAGCGTTTTTACGCCGGAAAGCGTGTCGATGGTGATGGTGGTGCGGCCATCGGTCATGCCGTTGTCGTACAGGTACTTGCCCACGCAGCGGATGCCGTTGCCGCACATTTTTCCCTCCGAGCCGTCGGCGTTGAAGATACGCATCTGCGCATCCGCCTTGTCGGAAGGAGAAATAAGGATAATGCCGTCGCCGCCGATACCGAAGTGCGGTTCACTGAGCTTGATCGAAAGCGACTCGGGATCGGGCACAGTCTGGTCGAAGCAATTAAAATAGATATAATTGTTGCCACAGCCGTGCATCTTGGTGAAAGCCAGCTTCACACGGATTCCCTCCTTAGAAAATAACAAAATGGCATATAGGCAGGGAAAGACAGAGCTTCTCTGCTCATACACCATTTAGTATATCATAATCTGTCGGGAATTTCTCTATAAAATCGAAAAAACCGAAAAAATTTTCGCGTGAGATATGAGATGTTTTTAAGCGGTATCGCACAAATCACGGCGTTTTTCCACCGATGATGTCCTCGGCGATGTCTCGCTTGGAGCGGCGCTGGTTCATAGCCTGCTGCTCGATGTAGGAATGCGCCTCCGGCTCGGTCATGCCGCAGCACTCGATGAGCAGACACTTGGCGCGGTCCACCTGACGGATATCCTCAATGCGCTTTTGCAGACGGCGGTTTTCGCTCTGCAGGCCGGTCAGACGGCTGCGTGCGGCGCGCGTCATGCGGAGCGCCTGCATGAACAGCACGCGCGAGAGTGGCTTGGGTACGACGAACACGCCGTCGTCCTCGACCTTTTCGGCAACACTGTCCGCAATCTCGGCCTTAGCGAGCAGGATCACGCCGGAAAGCGTATCATTTGCAGCCTGCTGCGCCATATCATGCCCGAATTCATCGGGCAGCGGCGTGTTAACGAGGATTAGATCAAACGAGCCGTCTACCAGCATGCGCCGAGCCTCCGCACCGGAGGAAGCAGGTGCAAGCTGAGCCTGTACGCCGCAGGACGTTAAAAACTGAGAAAGCATGGTGCGGGATTTTTCGGTTGCAGAAACGAGAAGAATGCGTTCCATGCGGTGTGCTCCTCCTTTCAAACGATATTATGTGGGATTAGTAGCGTTCAAAATAGAGGGAGCGTTCGGCAGCCGTGCGGTCGTCGGCAAGTACGATGCGGTCGTGCTCGGCCTGCTTGGCGGCGAAAAAGGCCGTGCGTGCCTTTTCGGGCAGGTACTTGGTGATAAAGTCGCTGTCCTTGGCGATGCGGATCGCGTCGCACAGGGCGCCGGGCAGTGCTTCGTACCTGGCACGCACTTCATTGGAAGCGGTGAACAGGTTTTCGTCGCAGGCGGGCGGCAGGGGCAGTCCCTGCTCGATGCCGTCCAGACCGGCGTGGATGAGCAGCGCAAATACGATGTACGGGTTGATGCAGCCGTCGAACGCACGCAGCTTAAAGCGGTGCGCCGTGCTGTCCTCGGAGAGCGGCACGGTGATGAGCGGACGGCTGTTCTGATGCGACCAGGTGATGTACTTGGGCGCTTCAAACTCGCCCAGACGCTGGAACGAGTTGGTAAGCGGATTGCAGAAGATGGTCATCTCGGCAGCACGCTGCAGAATGCCCGCCACAAAGCTCTGGCCCTCGGCAGATTCTTCAAACGAGGGCTGGAACAGATTCTTGCCGTTTTTGTTTATCGAAACAGACAGATGCAGTCCACTGCCCGGCGCATGCGGGAGCGGCTTGGGCAGGAAGGACGCAAACAGGCCGCTTGAGGACGCCATGGACTTGACGACCCACTTGAAGGTGACGAAATTGTCGGCCGCTTCAAGGGCTTCGGCGTAGCGGAAGTCAACCTCGTTCTGGCCGGGACCCTGCTCGTGGTGCGAGGACTCCGGCTGGATGTTCATCTCCTCAAGCGTCAGACAGATCTGACGGCGCACGTTTTCCGCCTTGTCGAGCGGCGCTACGTCAAAATACTCGCCGTGATCGTGCGGAATGGTGGTTGGATGGCCGTTTTCATCCAGCTCGAACAGGTAAAACTCGCTTGCCGTGCCCATGGTCAGCGAGTAGCCTGCGCGGCGCGCACGGCGGTTGGCCTCACGCAGCAAATGACGGCCGTCGCCCTCGAACGGCGTGCCGTTCGGATAGCGAATGTCGCAGTAAAAGCGCACTACACGGCCCTGAGCCGGCCGCCACGGCAGAACGGAAAGCGTTGCCGGATCGGGAAACAGCAGCAGATCAGACGCTTCCACATTGAGAAAGCCGCGCAGCGCCGCCGCGTTGAAGTGGATGCCCTGCTCGAAGGCGCGTTCCAGCTCGGTCGGCATGATGGCGATGTTCTTCTGGTTGCCGAAAATATCGCAAAACGCAAGACGAATGAACTTTACGTCGTTCTCCTGAATAAATTGTACGACTTCGCTCATGGTGGTGTCCATAGGGCAAGCCTCCTTTTCATAATGTATCTTGAGGAATAAATTTTTTGCTAAAGAATGCGGAATGGGTGCCAAACCTTGGCTGGGGCACCAAAAGGATAGACACCAAGGTTTCTATCCTCTTGGGACTCCAGTTTCCTTTATTTCATAGTCTGGCGAAAATCAGAGAGCGGCGACCGCTCCGAAAAGGGGAACGGCAGAGGATTTTTTCTACCGCAGGGGAGCACAGTGTACTCCCCTGTCGAAACCCATACACAGTGTCAGATACCGTTCTGCTACACATACGGTTAAATCAACGCAGGTGCGACAGAACAGTGTCGCACAATTCGTTTGCGTGTTGTTACGGACGGCACCTGCGAGTTACACCTATCAGGTAACTCCCATCTCCTCATTTCCAACTCCTGCCTTGCAGGAGTTTTTCACTCTGAGAGCAAAATCAAGCCTCAAAGGTATAAAGCTGCTTATACCCTGCCTCCGGGTTCGGCGTGAGGACGAAATACTTCTGCGAAAGCAGATTCTCCGCGTCTGCGCCGAACAGCTGCGCGTATTCCTTAATATAAGGTGCAAATTCGGTCATATCGTCCTCGGAGACCTCGCTCACGAGGACCTGACGCGGCAGATCGGTCGGTGCTTTATCACATCTTAACACAATTTTGCCGCCGTGCATACCGGTTCCGCAGAAATTGTTGACCGGATACGCGCCGTTCTGACCGATGCCGAGCACAAGGATAAGTCCGCCGGCGAGATACTCGCCGAGAAACGAGCCCGCCTTGCCGCCGACTACCATAACAGGAAAGTGCTGCTGGTAGGCCTTCATGTGGATACCGGCGCGGTAGCCGCAGTCGCCCTTGATATAGATCTTGCCGCCGCGCATCGCGTAGCCGCAGGCATCGCCGACGCTGCCGTGCACAACGATCTCACCGGCGTTCATGGTGTCGCCGACGGCTTCCTGCGCATTGCCGAAGACCTCGATGGTGGAGCCGTTCAGATACTGGCCGAGACCGTTGCCTGCCGTGCCGTGCACGTTGATCTTGCGGTCGGTGGAGCCGCAGCCGATGTAGCGCTGGCCGATCACGTTCTCAACCGTGATCTCGCTGTCCTGCGCTGCGCGGATTTGCTCGTTTACTTGTTTATAATAGGTAAGTCCTGCCTGTACAGTTGTCATTTTCGCGCACCTCCTGTGCTTATTCGCCTGCGTGCTTGATGCCGAGGATGTTCAGCTCACGGTCGGTCAGACCGATGCCGCGCAGCATAAGACGGTTGCCGCGCAGTGCCTCGATGGAGTTGATGCCCATGCCGCCCATCATTTCCTTGAGCTCGTGATCCCATGCAGTGAGCAGGTTGATGAGACGTTGGGAGCCGATATCCGGATTCAGGCGCTTGACCAGCTCCGGACGCTGGGTTGCAATGCCCCAGTTGCACTTGCCGGTCTGGCAGGTGCGGCACAGGTGGCAGCCCATTGCCAGCAGAGCCGCGGTGCCGATGTAGCATGCGTCCGCGCCGAGCGCGATGGCCTTTAGCAGATCGGCGGAGTTGCGGATGGAGCCGCCGACAACGACCGAAACCTCATCACGGATGCCCTCATCGCGCAGGCGCTGATCGACAGCGGCGAGCGCCAGCTCAATCGGGATGCCAACGTTGTCGCGGATGCGGGTCGGAGCCGCGCCGGTGCCGCCGCGGTAGCCGTCGATACAGATGATGTCTGCACCCGAGCGGGCCACGCCGGAAGCGACTGCTGCTACATTATTTACGGCTGCAATCTTGACCATAACCGGCTTCTTATATTCGGTAGCCTCCTTCAGCGAGTAAACCAGCTGACGCAGATCCTCGATGGAGTAGATATCATGATGCGGCGCCGGAGAGATTGCGTCCGTGCCCTCCGGGATCATACGGGTCTTGGAGATATCCGGGCCGACCTTGAGTCCGGGCAGATGGCCGCCGATACCCGGCTTTGCGCCCTGACCCATCTTGATCTCGATGGCAGCACCGGCTTCAAGGTAATCCTTATGTACGCCGAAACGGCCGGATGCAACCTGCACGATGGTGTGCGGGCCGTACTGGTAGAAGTCCTGATGCAGACCGCCCTCACCGGTATTATAATAGGTGCCGAGCGCGCTTGCAGCGCGTGCGAGTGCGGCATGTGCGTTGTAGGAGATCGAGCCGTAGCTCATTGCGGAGAACATGATCGGCAGGTTGAGCTCCAGCTGCGGCGCCAGATTGGGAACCAGATTGCCGTTCTCGTCACGCTCAATCTTGCCCGGCTTTTTGCCGAGGAAGGTCTTGGTCTCCATCGGCTCGCGCAGCGGGTCGATGGACGGATTGGTAACCTGCGAAGCGTTGATGAGAATTTTATCCCAGTAGATGGGGTGCGGGTCCGGGTTGCCCATCGAGGACAGCAGCACGCCGCCCGAGCCTGCCTGACGGTAAACCTCGGAGATCGCCTTGCCGGTCCAGTTGGCGTTCTCACGGAACGTGTGGTCGGTCTTTACGATTTTAAGGGCACGGGTCGGGCACAGCGCTACGCAGCGGTGGCAGGCTACGCACTTGGACTCGTCCGCCTGCATGCGGTTGTTGTCGGCGTCCCAAAAGTGTACTTCGTTCGCGCACTGACGCTCGCAGGCGCGGCAGTTGATGCAGCGGTCGTTGTTGCGGACGACCTCATACTGCGGATATAAGAAATCGATAGCCATTACTGGTTCCCTCCGTTCTTCAGATTAACGATGACCGGCTCGCCGCCCTTGGGCGCCCACAGCTTATCCAGCTCAGGCTGGATGACGCGGATCGCGCATTCCTCGGAGGCGATGTATACGGTGTCGTCCTTTTCGCCGACAACCATGCTGCGCAGCTTGAGTCGGTCGTTGAGCGCCATCAGGCCGCCAGTGTAGCCGACCAGAATGGAGAACGGACCGGTAACCATCAGGGAAGCGAAGGCATTGCGCAGATAGGTGAGACGCTCGCGCTCCTTCGGCTCCTGCTTTTCAATAGTGGACCAGAACGGAGCCGCAATGACATTTGCAATCTCGCTGTACGTCAGGCCCAGCTTGCGGCCAAGGTAATCAATAATGTAGGTGATGACCTCGGTGTCGGTCAGCAGGTCGCAGGAGTAGCCGAACATCTCAATGAAGCGGCGGTTTGCATCATAAGAGGAAATCTCGCCGTTGTGAACGACCGTGGTGTCGAGCAGTGCAAACGGGTGCGCGCCGCCCCACCAGCCCGGTGTGTTGGTCGGATAACGGCCATGGCAGGTCCAGGAGTAGGCCTCGTAGTTTTCCAGCATGTAGTACTCGCCGACGTCCTCGGGGAAGCCGTTTGCCTTGAAAACGCCCATGTTCTTGCCGGAGGAGAAGATGTAAGCGCCGTTCAGCGTGTGATTGATGCGGATGACAAAGCGGGAGGTGAACTCACGCTCCTCGAGCTGGCTGGCTGCCAGCTTGGTCGGCAGGGGCGTAACGAAGTAGCGCCAGATCATCGGGGCATCCGTGATGCGCGGATGACGTCGGGTCGGGATCTTGGACAGGTTTACAATATCAAAGTGACGCTCGATCTCGCGCTCGCACTCTTCCTTAGCCGCCTGCGTATCATAGAATACATGGAACGCATAGTAATCGGCGTATTCGGGGTAGATGCCGTAGCCGGCGAAGCCGCCGCCCAGGCCGTTGGAACGATCGTGCATGGTGCGGATGGAGTCAATAATGCGGGTGCCGTTCTCACGGGTGCCGTCCTTATGGAAGATACCGGAGATCGCGCAGCCTGCGGGGATGCGGACTTGCCCTTCTTTTTGTAACATGGTGCTTCCTCCTTATATATTGCGCTGAAATTACGGATTCAGAGAAGCAGGCTTCGGCGGGTGCTTTCAGATGGAAGGCGATATGTACCGGCTGCTTAACAAAATAAAAAGGTGCTCGCCGCAGCAGAGGATCAAAAGCCTTAAATCCTCAGCTATGGCGAACACCTTTGTTCGCTTAATATTCTATAGCAGAAAACCGGGAATCGTCAAGCGCAAAGAACATAAAAAAGTGAATTTTCGCATTTTGCACAGGAAGTGACGGTGCGGACAAGTGAAAATTAAGTATGTTGTAGCAAATCTTCCGAAAATGAAAAAAACACCATAATCTCCCTTGACAAAGCAAGGCAGGACGGCTATAATGCAAAGTGTAAACAGCAAAGGCGCTGTGGGCACACGACCCGCAGCGCCTGATTTGTTTTATTCAGTTTGTTTGCTATTAAAATTAACATATGTAAGGAGCGAACCATTCATGAGCATTACGAATGTTCCCGAGCTGTTCGGCAGCATGGTGTTTAACGACACTGTGATGAAAGAACGTCTTCCCAAGGACGTTTACAAGAAGCTGAAGAAGACCATGCGCGAGGGCACCGCGATCGACGCCGATGTTGCTGCTGTTGTTGCAACGGCAATGAAGGACTGGGCGATCAGCAAGGGTGCAACCCATTACACGCACTGGTTCCAGCCGATGACCGGCATCACCGCCGAGAAGCACGACTCGTTCATCACGCCGACCGACGACGGTCATGTGATGATGGAGTTCTCCGGCAAGGAGCTGATCAAGGGCGAACCGGACGCATCGTCCTTCCCGTCCGGCGGTCTGCGCGCAACCTTCGAGGCACGCGGCTACACCGCATGGGACCCGACCAGCTACGCATTTGTAAAGGATGGTTCCCTTTACATTCCGACCGCATTCTGCTCCTACACCGGTCAGATCCTCGATAAGAAAACGCCGCTGCTGCGCTCGATGGACGCCATCAGCACACAGGCGTGCCGCATCCTCAAGCTGTTCGGCAAGGATGTAAAGCGCGTTACCACCACCGTAGGCCCGGAGCAGGAATATTTCCTGATCGACCGCGAGGACTACGCAAAGCGCAAGGACCTGATCTTTACCGGCCGCACCCTGTTCGGCGCAATGCCCCCGAAGGGTCAGGAGATGGACGATCACTACTTTGGCGCACTCCGTCCGCGTGTAGCTGCTTTCATGCAGGAGCTCGACGAGGAGCTGTGGAAGCTGGGCATCCTCTCCAAGACCAAGCACAACGAGGTTGCACCGTGCCAGCACGAGATGGCGCCGATTTTCTCCACCACCAACATCGCTACTGACCACAATCAGCTGACCATGGAGGTTATGCGTACGGTTGCACAGAAGCACGGCTTCACCTGCCTGCTGCATGAGAAGCCGTTTGAAGGCGTAAACGGCTCCGGCAAGCACAACAACTGGTCGATTTCCACCGATGCAGGCGAGAACCTGCTCGAGCCGGGCAAGAACCCGAGCGAAAACAGCCAGTTCATCCTGTTTCTGACCGCCGTTATCAAGGCGGTTGACGAATATCAGGATCTGCTCCGTATTTCGGTTGCTTCCGCAGGCAACGATCACCGTCTGGGCGCGAACGAGGCGCCTCCGGCGATCATCTCCATGTTCATCGGCGACGAGCTGCAGGCTATTCTGGATTCTATCGAGTCCGGCGAGGACTACACCGACGTTTACAAGACCAAGATGGATCTGGGCGCTGCGGTTCTGCCGGCTATCCCGAAGGACACCACCGACCGCAACCGTACCTCTCCGTTCGCCTTCACCGGCAACAAGTTCGAGTTCCGTTCGCTGGGCTCTGCGGTCAACATCGCGTGCGCAAACGTTATGCTGAACACCGCAGTCGCTGAGGAGCTCCGCCAGTTCGCTGACGAGCTGGAGGGCGCCGAGGACTTCGAGAAGGCGCTGATGGCACTCGTAAAGCGCGAGATCAAGGCGCACAAGCGCATCATCTTCAACGGCAACGGCTACGATGATTCCTGGGTAGAAGAGGCGGAGAAGCGCGGTCTGCTCAACTTCAAGAGTGCAGCGGACGCATTCCCGCATTACGTTGACCAGAAGAACCTCGACCTGTTCGCAAAGCACAACGTTTACACCGCCGAGGAGATCCATTCCCGTATGGAGACCCAGCTTGAGGAGTACAACAAGATCCTGCACATCGAGGCTATGACCATGAGCGATATGGTACGCGAGGAGATCACTCCGGCGTGCATCGCATTTGAGAACGAGCTGGCAGGCACCGTCAATGCCAAGAAGGCAGCAGGCGTTACCGGCGGCATGGAGGCCGGTCTGCTGGGCAAGGTTTCCGAGCTGACCGAGGAGCTGTACACCAAGAGCGCAGCACTCGACGAGGCTGTTGCAGCCGTTCCGACCGATGATAGCCAGAAGGCAGCACATTACTACCACGATGTTGTCATCTCCGCAATGGATGCGGTTCGCGTACCGGCTGATAAGCTGGAGGGTCTGGTAGGCAAGAAGTTCTGGCCGTTCCCGACCTACTCCGACATTCTGTTCTACGTTTAATAGAGCAGACATCAATTACATTCGTTAGAAAATATATTTCTATACACAATGGCGTGTATTTCCGCTGTTCCTTCGGGAATGGTGGAGATATACGCCATTTCTATTTCCAAGGGGGTCATTAAAAATGGATATCATGGAACTTGCTGCGTCGATGGACGTAGGCTGGACGCTTGTTGCGGCGGCGCTGGTATTCTTCATGCAGGCGGGCTTCGCAATGGTTGAGACCGGCTTCACCAGAGCAAAGAATGCCGGCAACATCATTATGAAGAACCTGATGGACTTCTCGCTCGGCACGCCGATCTTCTGGATCCTTGGCTTCGGCATCATGTTCGGTGCGGCAAGCCCGTTCTTCGGCGGCTTTGATTTCTTCGCGGACGGCGTTGTCGGTGAGGGCTACGACTGGACGACCCTGATCTTCCAGACCGTATTCTGTGCGACTGCCGCGACCATCGTTTCCGGTTCGATGGCAGAGCGCACCAAATTCTCTGCATACTGCATTTACTCGATGATTATTTCTGCGGTCATCTATCCGGTTTCCGGTCACTGGATCTGGGGCGGCGGCTGGCTCACAGAGCTTGGCTTTCACGACTTCGCAGGCTCCACGGCGGTACACATGGTCGGCGGCGTTGCAGCCCTTGTCGGTGCTGCAATCCTCGGTCCCCGTATCGGCAAGTACACCAAGGATGGCAAGGCTCGTGCAATTCCGGGTCACTCCCTGACGCTCGGCGCACTCGGCTGCTTCATCCTGTGGTTCTGCTGGTTTGGTTTCAACGGCGGCTCTACCGTTGCACTGTCGGGCGGCGGTGCTGAGGTTGCATCTCGTGTATTTGTAACCACCAACATGGCAGCTGCTGTTGCAACCGTTACCGTTATGTGCATCACCTGGATCCGCTACAAGAAGCCTGATGTTTCCATGACGCTGAACGGCTCTCTGGCAGGTCTGGTAGCTATCACCGCAGGCTGCGATGTGGTTACTCCGTTCGGTTCGGTTATCATCGGTATCTGCGCAGGCTTTGCCGTTGTATTCGGTATCGAATTTGTCGATCAGAAGCTCAAGGTCGATGATCCGGTTGGCGCTGTCGGCGTTCACTGCATCAACGGTGCACTGGGCACGATTCTTACCGGCCTGTTCGCTTACTATAATGGCACCGAAGTTGAGCCTCTCGGCGTATTCTACGGCGGCGGCTTCCACTTCTTCGGCATTCAGGTTCTCGGCGTAGTCGCAGTCATTGCATGGGTTGCGATCACCATGACCATCGTATTCAATGTTATCAAGCACACCATCGGCCTGCGCGTAAGCGAGGCTGAGGAGATCATGGGTCTGGATAAGCCTGAGCATGGCCTGTCCTCCGCATACGCAGATTTTATGCCGGTCGTTCCTACTGTTCTGGGCACCAAGGCTGGCGAAACTGCTGCAAAGATCAAGGATACCATTCCGGTAGCGGTCGAGAAGGCTGTTCCGGTGACCAAGGTGACGACCGAGGGCGCTTCGCACGAGCATAAGCTGAGCAAGATCGTTATTATCGCAAAGCAGTCCAAGTTTGAGGTGCTCAAGGAAGCACTGGCAGGCATCGGCGTATCCGGCATGACGGTAACAAATGTTGTCGGCTGCGGCGTACAGAAGGGCGCGCCGGAGTATTACCGCGGCGCTGAGGTTGACGTAACCCTGCTGCCCAAGATGAAGATGGAGGTTGTTGTATCCAAGGTTCCGGTTGAAACCGTTGTTGAAACGGTCAAGAAGGTTCTGTACACCGGTCATATCGGTGACGGCAAGATCTTCGTTTACGATGTGGAGAACGTCGTAAAGGTTCGCACCGGCGCAGAAGGCTTTGATGCCCTGCAGGACGATAACTAAATCGCATAAAGGAAAACGCTGAGCGGTGGCTCAGCGTTTTCTTTTGGCGGAATGAAACCGTTGTGTTCATTCTCCGTTTTCCATTACTCACGGCTTGAAATTCGGAAAATACTTCTTCACGAACGGAATATCTTTAATCTTAAAGGTTTTCCCGTTGAGGTACTGCAAGGCTCCCGCGTCCTGCGCGAATCGGAAGGTGAGAGAATAGGCATAGAGCGCCTGACCGGTCTCGCCGTAGGGACGGTTGAGTTCGTTCGTGCCGTATTTACCGTCACCGAGCAGCGGGCAGCCGATGGACGCCATATGGGCGCGGATCTGGTGCGTACGGCCGGTCAGCAGTTCACACTCCACGAGCGACAGTCTGCCGTGCGACGTGAGCGTGCGGTAGCGCGTGCGTGCGGTTTTGGCACCCGGCACGCGGGTCCTGTGCAGCGTGACCTGCTTGCGCTTTTCATCACGACGGAGATAGTTCTCGATCAGCCCCTCGGGCGGCTTGGGTCTGCCGTGCACGATGCACAGATACCGCTTTTCCATCTCGCGGTCTTTGATCTTATCATTTAATATGCGCAGCGCTTCAGCGGTCTTTGCCGCGATGACAATGCCGCCGGTGTTGCGGTCGATGCGGTTGCAGAGGGCTGGTACAAATGACGCGGCATCATCCGGATTCCACGCGCCGGACTGAAACAGGTACGCCTGAATGTGCGCGATGAGCGTATCTGTGTCGCCGTGCTCGTCTGCGTGAACGACCATGCCCGGCGCCTTATCCGCCAGCAGGATGTGCTCGTCCTCATACACAACGCGCACGCGCGGCTTGGCAATACGGCGGAAGGTTTCTTCCTCCTTGGGCGCGTCAAAGTATTCGTCGTTGAGGTAAAGCTGTACGGAATCGCCCTCAGTGAGCTTGTAGGCAGCTTCGGTGCGCTTGTTATTGACCTTAATGCGCTTTAACCGCAGGTATTTGTGCATCATGCCGCCGGATAAAAGCGGCACGGCTTTTTCTAAAAATTTATTCAGACGTTGTCCACTGTCGTTTTTTGTGATATAATATTCTCTCAAGGCAGGGTATCCTTTTCCGTTAATTTGCCCGTTTGGGTGAAACCAGTATACCGCATTTTCCGAAAAAAGAAAAGTGCGGGCGGACAGTTCGGAAAAATACCGTGTTTTGTAGATTTTTTGGTTGACAAAGACCGATTGTTTGTAGTATACTATCTTAGTACCATGTGAGGTTGACATGAAGATTGACTTAAAAAAGCTGAACGCGTCTGCACATGCGTCGATTCCGTTCGATGAAACGATCGACCTGACGGACGAAAAGCTCTATGGCGCGAAGCCGTTTCAAAGCCCTGTCCACATCAAAGGCGTGGTTTCCAATGAAAGCGGTGTTGTGAGACTGGCGGGTTCGATCGAAACGATCTACTCCACCGAATGCGCACGCTGCCTGAAACCGCTCGAGATTCCGCTCTCAGCCGAGGCTGACATGATGCTCTCGGATGACCCCGAGGCGGAGGAAGAGGACGATCTTTTTGTGCTGACCAGCGACAGCGTGGATCCTGCGGACGTATTGGTGCCGGCATTGATCCTGCAGGTACAGATGACCTATCTGTGCAAAGAGGACTGCAAAGGCCTCTGTCCGCACTGCGGCGCCGACCGCAATGTGACCGACTGCGATTGCGATAAAAAGCAGATCGATCCGCGATTTGCCGCGCTGCGCGCCCTGCTCGATTCCGACAAGGGCGAATGAGTTCGTATTGAAAAATAAGACGATAGAGTAGGAGGTGTATCCAACATGGCAGTACCTAAGGGTAAAATTTCTAAGGCACGCCGCGACAAGCGTCGTAACTCCCACTGGAAGCTCTCTCTGCCCGGCATGGCTAAGTGCCCGAAGTGCGGCGAGATGAAGCTGGCGCACAGAATGTGCAAGGCCTGCGGCTATTACAACGGTCGTGAGGTTAAGTCCGTTAAGGAAGCGTAAGCCTTAAAACAGAACAGGAAAAATGGAGAAGGCCGGATAGCTTTCTCCATTTTTTTTCAGGTTTCGATGAAAAGGCTCGCCTTTGCATCGAGAAGGGACGTACCGAGCACGGCTCGGATATGTCCCGGGCGCAAATCGGCGCGTCCTTGCGGCACACTGATTTGCTTTCTTGCATAAAAAGTCACATACATGCTGCGGCTTTTTATGGATTTGCGGAGCAAATTCGATTGAATGCGCGCTGACGCGCGACTTTTAACGAATTTCTTGCTTGTAATTTGTTTGCAAATGTCTTAAACTGACCTTAAAGGAGGGGAATTTATGGCAAAGCCTATTGTTGCGATCGTCGGTCGTCCGAATGTCGGCAAGTCGCAGCTGTTCAACCGCTTGGCGGGCAAGCGGCTTTCCATCGTTGAGGATACGCCGGGCGTTACCCGCGACCGTCTGTACGCTGACAGCGACTGGCGCGGTCGTGATTTCACTGTCATCGACACCGGCGGCATTGAGCCGTCGAACGATAACGAGATTCTGCAGTTCATGCGCTTTCAGGCAGAGACCGCGATCTCGCATGCGGATGTCATTATCCTGATCACCGATCTGCGCACCGGCATTACTGCCGCCGATCAGGACGTTGCGTCCATGCTGCTGCGCTCGGGCAAGCCGCTCGTGCTGGCTGTCAACAAGTGCGACAAGCCGGGTGATCCTCCGGCGGAGTTTTATGAGTTCTACAACCTCGGTTTGGGCGAGCCGTACGGTATTTCTGCGCTGCATGGCTATGGTGTCGGTGAGCTGCTGGATGCGGCTTACGAATACTTCCCGCCGGCAGACGAGGAAGAGGAGGACGCGGACCGCATTCGTGTGGCTCTCATCGGCAAGCCGAACGTCGGCAAGTCCAGTCTGCTCAACCGCGTGCTCGGCGAGGAACGTGTTATCGTTTCCAATATCGCCGGTACGACCCGCGACAGCGTAGACGCCGATGTGGACAACGCCCACGGCAAGTTTACGTTCATCGACACCGCCGGTATCCGTAAGAAGAGCAAGGTGGACGAGAAGATCGAGAAATTCTCGGTTATGCGTTCGCTGCTGGCGGTAGAGCGCGCCGATGTGTGCGTTATCATGATTGACGCGACCGAAGGCGTTACCGAGCAGGACACCAAGGTGGCCGGAGAGGCGCACAACGCCGGTAAGGCGTGCATCATCGTGGTCAACAAGTGGGATCTGGTCGAGAAGGACGGCTCCACCATGAAGGAGTACACGCTGCGTGTCCGTGAGGGTCTGGCATACATGCCGTATGCACCGGTGCTGTTCATTTCCGCGCAGACCGGTCAGCGTGTGGATAAGCTGTTCTCGCTCATCCATGAGGTATATGAGCAGAACCATATGCGCATTCCGACCGGCCGACTCAACGCCATTCTCGCAGAGGCAACCGCACGCGTGCAGCCGCCTACGGACAAGGGCCGCCGTCTGCGTATCTTCTACATGACGCAGGCATCCACCTGCCCGCCGACATTCGTCTGCTTCTGCAATGACGCGCGTCTGTTCCATTTCTCCTATCAGCGTTATCTGGAAAACCAGATCCGTGAGGTGTTCGGTCTGACCGGTACGCCGGTACGCATGGTCATCCGCGAGCGCAGCGACAAGTCGCAGTAAGGAGAGGGCAACATGACACTTACGCATTTTGCGATCATTGCCGTGTGCGCGTATCTGTTCGGCTCGCTCAGCTTTGCGATCATTGTCAGCAAGGTGACACTTGGCAAGGATATCCGCAACTACGGCAGCGGCAACGCCGGTCTGACGAACGCGTACCGCACGATGGGTGCGAAAAAGACGCTGTTCGTTCTGCTCGGTGACATTGCCAAGGGCGCTGCAGCGGTTTCGGTCGGCTGGGCGCTCGGCGGTCCGGTCGGCAAGCTGACAGCGGGTATTTTTGTTATCCTCGGCCACATGTTCCCGCTGTATTTCGGCTTTAAGGGCGGTAAAGGCGTACTGGTCGGCGCGGTTATGCTCGCGTTTTTTGACTGGCGCGTGTTCGCCATTGCATTCGCGCTGTTCGTTCTGTCGGTCGTGCTGACGAAGTGGATCTCGCTCGGTTCGATCCTCGGCGCGGTCAGCTTTCCGATCACGACATGGCTGTTCTATCGCGATCCGGTGCTGACGGCGATGGCGTTCGGCATGGCGGCGGCAGTCGTTTTTATGCATCGCTCGAATATTGGACGCATTCTGCGCGGCACGGAAAATAAATTCTCTTTTAAGAGCAAAAAGACGATCGAAGCATCGCCTGACGGAGAGGAGAAGTAACATGAAGGTTTTTGTACTGGGTACCGGTGGCTGGGGCATCGCACTGGCGATGCTGCTGCACCAGAACGGACATGAAGTAACCTCGTGGACCTATCTGCAGGAGGAGTGTGACCTGCTGCACCGCGAGCGCTGCAACGAGAAGCTGCTGCCGGGTGTTATCATTCCAGAGGGTATTGAGATTACGACCGACATGTCCGGCGCTGCCAAGGCGGATCTGGTCGTGCTGGCGGTGCCGTCCTTCGCGGTAGCGAGCACGGCGGAGCAGCTGGCGAAGATCGTGCCGCCGCATACCGTTATCGTCAACGTTGGCAAGGGTCTGGATTCCAAGCACGGCTACTGCCGGTTCTCCGAGACCATCTCGAACGCGATGAACGGCAGCAATCCGGTCGTTGCACTGACCGGTCCGACGCACGCCGAGGAGGTTGCACGCGGCATTCCGACGGCTATCGTAGCCGCTTCGGAGAGCCGTGCGGCGGCTGAACTGACGCAGGCGGCGTTCATGAACGACACCAACTTCCGCGTGTACACCTCGTCCGACATTATCGGCTGTGAGCTGGGCGGTGCGTTTAAGAATATTATCGCACTCGGCGCCGGTATTTCGGATGGTCTGGGTCTGGGCGACAACTCCAAGGCGGCGTTCATGACCCGCGGTCTGACCGAGATTGCGCGTCTGGGCGTCAAGCTGGGCGCCAAGCAGGAGACATTTGCAGGTCTGTCCGGTGTGGGCGATCTGATCGTAACCTGCTGCTCTATGCACTCGCGCAACCGCCGTGCCGGTATCCTGATCGGCAAGGGCGCAACGGCGCAGGAGGCGATGAAGGAGGTCGGCGCAACGGTCGAGGGCTATTACGCGACCGAGGCAGGCTATCACCTTGCACAGCAGCAGGGCGTGTCCATGCCGATCACCGAAGCGATGTATGCCGTGCTGTACGGCGGCATGCCTGCACAGGAGGCGATTCGGCATCTGCTCAATCGTCCGCGCCGCGGCGAGCACGAAGAGGTCTGGGTGCACTGAGAAGCTGAAAAGGAAAAGAGAAAGAGAAAACCGACGGTGTGTGCCGTCGGTTTTCTGTATTTCGGAAAAATTTGCGAAAAAAGAAAGAAAAGTGTTGACAGAGGGTACATTACCTGATATAATAAATCTTGCTTTGAGGCGGTAAGCCAAAAGCGAGATGAAAGGAATATGCGGCTGTAGCTCATCTGGTAGAGCGCCACCTTGCCAAGGTGGAGGTAGCGAGTTCGAGCCTCGTCAGCCGCTCCACCTTTTCTTCTCAAAATCACATATGCGGCTGTAGCTCATCTGGTAGAGCGCCACCTTGCCAAGGTGGAGGTAGCGAGTTCGAGCCTCGTCAGCCGCTCCAGTTAGTCCACTTGCGAAAGCAAGTGGATTTTTTTTTGCTTTTTCTGTTCGCTGAAGATTGAGGAATGGGCGCCAATCTTTGGCGGGAAGTCGCCGCACCCTGCGGCGGGGCAAGAGGGTAGACACCAAGGTTTCTACCCTCTTAACTCCCACTTCCTTTTGTTTGTTAGTCTGGCGCAGATCAGAGACCGGCGACCGCTTCGAAAAAGGGGAACAGCAGAGGATTTTTGTTACCGCAGGGGAGCACAGTGTGATCCCATTTCTTTACCTCTGCGCAGTGCCGGATTCCGTACTGCTACACATATCGGCTGCTCTGCGCAGGCGCGATATACACGTGCCGCGCAACTCGTTTCTCCATTTTCAATTCTCAATTTGCAGAATCTCCTCCGCAAACTGTCCCCGAACACCTTCTTTATCGGAGAGAAAATCATTCCACCGGAACAACCCTGTATGCGGATTCTCCGACAGCTTCCCATAAACCGAATAGGGCAGCAGCTGCGCCTGATACCTTGCACTCCAGCGCGGATACCGCTGCATAAAGCGTTCTGCAAGCCGATACGCCTGACAATCCTTATCCGCATCACGCGCGGGATTGAGCGCGCTGAGCTGTACGCCGCCGCCTCTGCAATCGGTTTTGCTAGGCGAGGGCGTAGAGTGCGCGATGACGATGCTGCCGTCTCGACAGGGACCGATGCACAGCCATACATGACCGTCCATGCTGAAGATATCGCCGGGACGGAACGAGGACGGCTCCTGCAGGCCGTTGCCGCAGTCCTGACGGGAAAGGGTACCCCAGGCTCTTTGGGCAAGCGTATGGGCAAACTCGGCGGCGGGCGTGACATAGCCGTCACAGTCGGAGACAGACGCACTCTCGGTATGCAGGGTATTGTACAGCGTCCAGCCGAGGTAGCCCGAGCAATCCAGACCGGAATAGCCGTACTGGTTCCAGCCGCCGGTCGGGTAGTAGCTGTGCGCGGGATTGCTGTCGTTGCGGTAAGTATAGCAGGCGTTCTGACAGTCGAAGAAGTCGATCCAGCTTTGCGGCAGGCCAATGTGCATGGCAGTATTGCCGGAGCCGGTATCCTGCCAGTTCCAGCCGCCGCCGTAGACGTACAGCGCGGTGCCGACGGGCATCAAGGCGGTTCGGAGCAGGTTCTGCAGCGTGCGCCGACCGGGAATGCCGTGAACCGGCGGATGGTACATCTGCGGAGCAGGCCGGATATACGCAGCACCGCCGAATACCTGTGCATAACTTCCGACGATCCGGCCGGTGAGAAAGCACGGCAGAATGACAGCGCCGCCGGCTCTTGTGCGGATTTCAAACACAGCGCGGCAGGGAAGGTGCATGCCGTCTACTGTGATGGAATTGCCGCTGACGGCATGGATTGCGCCTTGTGCGTCCGGACGGCTGAGAATGGCCTGTATTACCGTTCCCTGCCGGATGGTCAAATGATACGCCTGACCTTCTTGCAGGCGGTTCTGGATGGCGTATCGGCCTTTATCGCACACGGCATAGCAGCATACGCTGTCGTCCTGCCGAAACCGATGCGCAAACCGATCTTTATCCTCAGCACGGATGCAGCCGTAGCCCTGTACGCCTAAGTAAATGGATGGACCCATTTCATCACACTCCTTACCATCACAGTATAGGGCGGAGGAATGCGGAATATGAAAACAGCGTCCCAATCGGAACGCTGAATGCAAAAAACGAGCCTGTTTTCACAGACTCGTTTTTGTTATGCAATTAAAGTGCAGCCTTAGCCTTCTCAGCCAGTGCAGCGAATGCAGCCTGGTCGTTTACAGCCAGGTCAGCCAGCATCTTGCGGTTCAGGTCGATACCAGCCTTCTTCAGACCGTTCATGAAACGGCTGTAGTTGATATCGCAGGTCTTGCAAGCTGCAGAGATACGGGTGATCCACAGACGACGGAAGTCACGCTTCTTGTGCTTACGGCCGATGTAAGCGTACTTCAGGCTCTTCATTACGGCCTGGTTGGCTACACGGTAGTGGGTAGACTTGGAACCCCAGTAACCCTTAGCACGCTTCAGGATCTTCTTTCTTCTTTTACGGGTCATCATTGCGCCCTTAACTCTTGCCATTGTGTTTGCCTCCTATATGAAAGATGTTGTTTTCTAACTTACTTGTACGGCAGCAGACGCTTCAGCTGTGCTACGTTGGTAGAATCTGCGAAGCCTTCCTTGCGGAGGTGGCGCTTCAGCTTAGTGGTCTTGCCATGGCCGTTGAGCAGGTGGCGCTTGCCAACGTGACCGCGCTTGAACTTACCGTTCTTGGTAACGGAAAATCTCTTTTTTGCACCGCTGTGCGTTTTGATCTTAGGCATAAGGTTTTGCTCCTCTCTGAATTTGCGCTATATCTGCGCGTTGGTTTTACTTGTCCTTTGCGGGCGCCAGAAACATCAGCATCTGGCGGCCTTCGAGCTTGGGCTGCTTTTCTACCGTGCTGCACTCCGAGCACAGCTCCGCGAAGCGATGGAGCAGATCCTGACCAAGCGACGCGTGCGTGACCTCGCGGCCACGGAAGCGAACCGAAACCTTGACCTTGTTGCCGTCCTGCAGGAAGCGGCAAGCGTTCTTTACCTTGGTGTTCAGGTCGCCGATGTCGATATTAGGCGTCAGGCGAATCTCTTTGATCTCCACGACACGCTGATTCTTTCGCGCTTCCTTCTCGCGCTTTGCCTGCTCGAAGCGGAATTTACCGTAATCCATGATCTTGCAGACAGGCGGCTTAGCCTGCGGCGCGATTTTGACCAGATCCATGCCCTTTTCTACGGCGATATCCTGTGCCTGCTGAATAGGCAGAATGCCGAGCTGTTCGCCGTCGTCACCGATCAGACGAACTTCCTTGTCGCGGATCTCTTCATTGATTTGATGTTCCATGCTGCTGATTGGTAAGCACCTCCAAACGAAATCGGTTTAAGACAAAAAGAAAAAGGACTGATCGAATGACCGTCCTCCAGAATAAAATCGCAGAGCGCGCAAAGCGGCTTCTGTGCTTTATTGACCCGTTTGCTTCGCTGCGGGTGAGGACATGCCTTCTTCCTTGTTACCTCAACTACTATACCAGAATTAATTTGCAAAGTCAAGGCTTTATTTCATGTTTTTTAACTGGTATGATTATTACAGCAACAGACATACTATGATCGTGTAAAGTGTAGTGCTGAATGCACAACATAAGGCTTTACAAATACGTCATAATTTGTTATGCTTAATACAAGGGACAGGAAACACCTGATTGCTCCCCTTTACTATGAATTTAAGGAGGTGCCGGACCCATGAGCGAGGAATACGGCAATGATTTTGTAACCCTGATCGACGAGGACGGCAACGAGGTCGAGTTTGAGCATATCGACACCGTGGAATATAATGGCGTGACCTATCTGGCGTTTATCCCTGCAGAGATCTCCATCGAGGAGGATGCAGAGGTCGTTATCATGCAGATCGTTGAGGAGAACGGCGAAGAGCTGCTCGAGGCGGTCGAGGATGACGAGATCGCAGATGCAGTGTTCAACATCGTTATGGAACGCGCCGAGGCAGAGGAGGAGTAATTCTCCGGCCGATGGCATAAAATAAGAGTAAACAGCGCAGCTTCGTTATCGGAAGCAAAGCATTTTATTTCGGTAAGATCCTGCCCTGTTCGACAGCAGTCCTTTTTTAACCCACATTTTTAGTACGGGACTTCGGAAAGTTTTGATACTGAGCAGCAGGCCTCCCGGGTATACACGGAAGTTGGAAGCGCAGAGGTATCAAACAGAGGACCCACCTGCATGAGTCGTGCAGGTTACTAATTGGACTGCATCGGCAGGGTGGGGTTTTATTTTACCTATTTAATGTAATTAAAATTGATATTTTGGGTGGAGAGTTGAGAATGAAGAGATTGTGCAAGGTAGAAGTTAGGAGTGAGGAGGTAGGAGTGGGTTAAGAGGAAACGGCCGTAAATTGCATAATAAAAACCACCACGGAAACGTGGTGGTTTTTATTATTTCTTATTCTTTTTGGCATTTGCAAAATCTTTGCGCAGATTTCCTATTTTCTTATCCGCTCTTGCATCTTTGCCGTTTGGATTACGAATCGCTCCGGACGGTAAACCATGCTTCTTTTCAAACGCTCCTACTGTGCAATCACTTCTTGTTTTTCTTGTTGCCATAATTACATTCCTTTCCACTCTCTATAGGCTTGCAAATCATTATCCACTGCCTTAATCGCAATTCCAATAACTGCCGCATCGTCCAACAACCCAATCCCCGGAATACAATCTGGAATCAAATCAACCGGACTGAAAAAGTAAATCAATGCTGCAATAATGCCAATCACGCTTGCTAACGGAATTTCGGTATACTCTCCTTTAACATAATCGACAACGATCATGCACAACAGCGGAATATCTCCCAGCAACGAGCCTACAACTGGAATTGTATCCAGCTTTTTCAAGACTTTGCTGATGAATTCCAGTAGCTTATCTTCGTCGTGCAGCATTTCCTCTGCTTCAGATTTCTTACTCTCAAATGCAGCTTCAAAATCATACCACATACTTTTTCCTCCCGTCGTATATATTCCACCACTTTACATACACTATATCTCGAAACGAGATAGAAGTCAATATCCTGTTTCGAGATAAGTTAAGGTAAATGCGAGGTGGTCATATGGAGCACAACCGCATAAAAGAATTGCGCGAAGACAGGGATATCAAACAGCGTGAAATTGCCGCATATCTAAAGGTAGCGCAGAACACATACAGCAATTATGAAAACGGTGTGCGTGAATTTCCGTTGGAGATTCTGATTCTACTTTCTCGTTTCTATCAGGTCAATCTGGAATATTTGCTTGGATTGACCGATATACCGACACCGTTACCACCATCGAAACGACCAAAATAAAACACCCGAGGCATTAAAAATGCTTCGGGTGTTACGTTTTTGTCCGTGACGCGGGACTGGATGATTCCATTTTTATATGTTTCCTTTCAAAAAACAGGTATAAAAAAACCACGCGGCTGCTGTTTCTCTGCAAGCCCTGCGTGGAACCGATCAAAAAGTGCGGTTACTTTTCGCTCTGCGTCTTATGGTCATCACCAAAGATCAGATCGTCGATGTCCGGACGGTCGGGCTTCTGCGGAATAGAAAGTCTTCTCATGATGTCATGCCTCCTTACTAATGTACTCTATATATTATTATAGCATGTTATTCTAAAAATGCAAATAAAATTCCTGTAAAGTTACACAAATTTCACAAAAGATAAGGGGCGGCTAACGATAAGCCGTCCCTTCTTTTGCCATTTCGTATGTAGTGCTTAGCGGCCGAAGTAGCTGAAGTGCATGTAGTCGCGCTTGGTGCGCCAGCCGTTGCCGCCCCAGGTAAAGCCGTACTTGGTGAAGGCATTGTAAACATCGCCGCCCTCAGGGATGGAGTACGGATCAATATACGGCGTCCAGTGGGTGCCGCAGGTCGGAGACAGGGAACCGTCCGAGTTGATGGTAGCTTCCATGTTCTCGTCCGGGTTGATATCAACTGCGGTGCCCTGCGAGTGCTCGCCGGTGCGCCACGAGTAGCAGCCTACATCATAGATCGGGAACTTCTCGGAGCCGTTGAAGATCTCCTCAAAGATTGCCTGATAGATGGAAGCCAGCGAAGCGTTTACCTGCAGATAAGCCTTGGAGGCCACCTTGGTGCCGTCGGACTGCAGATGCCATACCGGAACCACGATCTCTACCATGTGAGCCTCAGCCTCAGCTGCGGACTGGTACTTGCCGTTGCCTGCGCCGTAAACGTAGGTCATCTTCTCAGCCTCGGTCTTCGGCAGACCAGTGATGGTGGTTGCGGCAGAGGTGGAAGAACCGGCGGTGGTCGGCAGGTTAGCGGAGCCATCAACCGCTGCAATCGGCGTCTTATCCGGCTTGAAGGCGGTGCAGAAGCGGTTTGCCATGATCAGCGCCTGCTCACGGGTGGTGGTGCCGGACGGAGCCAGAATGGTGGTGTCCGTGCTGGTATCGGTGATGCCGTTGATGACCGAATGATCGACCATGGTAACGACCGGCTGCATTGCGTAATCGCTGATCATGCTTACATCGGGGTAATCCTCGATGCAGGCATCACCTGCGATCTCGGTTGCTTCAATATCGGCAGCGGCGAGGATGTTGTCGAGTATGGTGCACATTTCCTCACGGCTGATCTTGGCATCCGGATCAAAGTTGCCGTTGGTGCGGCCGTTTACAATGCCGAGCAGGTAAGCTGCGGTGACATTGGGGTCCGAGCAGTCCTCGAACGGCTTTTTGCCCGAAACATAGACAGCCTTGCCGCTGACAGCCTTGTAGGCGTTCAGTGCAACGGCACAGAACTCTGCGCGGGTGATAGAGCCGGAAGCGGCACTGTTGGACAGGGACGAAGGTGCCAGACCGGCATTCTGCGCAGCGGCAACGCCTTCCTGCGCCCAGCTGGACACATCGGATAATGCTCCCGCGCTTGGCATGAGCATTGCGGCAGTCAGCGCAAGCATACCGGCACGGCGAGCGATAGGATGAGACATTGAATTTTTCCTCCTGACTGGTTGTTGGTTTGCCAATAAAACAAACCAGTATGTTAAAAAATAAAAACGAAATGGTCGAATTTAGACGAAATTACAGTAATTGTAAATTTATACACATAGTCCACAGACTTTTCCACAAGCTGTCAAGAACCCGCGGCTCTGTCGAGTGAACGGTACTGCAGAGCCTCGGCGAGATGCTCAGCTTCGATGACATTGCTGTCTGCCAGATCGGCGATCGTGCGGGCAACACGCAGTACGCGGTCATGCGCACGGGCGGTCAACCCCAGTCGCTGGAATGCGGCCGCAAACATACGAGACGCATCCGCGCTCAGCGGGCAGTGCTCGGCAAGCTGCGGCGGCGGAATCGCGGCGTTGCACACGTCGGCACCCTGTCGGGCATACTGCCGCTCGCGCGCGGCGAGCACACGGGCACGAATATCGGCGGAGTGTTCCTCGCTGGCCTGACCTCGTGCGGCAAGCGCGGCGTATTCAACCGGCTGCACAGCAACCTGCAGGTCGATTCGGTCGAGCAGCGGACCGGACAGACGGTGCAGATACTGCTGAACGGCGGCCTTGGTGCAGGTGCAGCGTTCCGTGCCGTACCAGCCGCATTTGCAGGGATTCATCGCGGCAATGAGCTGAAACCGTGCCGGATACGTCACCTGACCGGCGACGCGCGAGATGGTAACTCTGCCGTCCTCAAGCGGCTGGCGCAGGGTTTCGAGCACATCGCGGCGGAATTCCGGAAATTCATCCAGAAACAGCACACCGCGGTGCGCGAGCGTGATCTCGCCGGGGACGGGCAGCCGCCCTGCGGCACCCGAACCGCCTGCCATTGCGTTGGCCGAGGAATTATGATGCGGTGCACGGAACGGCCGTTCGGCACGTTCGACCGCCTCCTGTCCTCTGCCGATGGCGGACCAGACACGGATGACCTCCAGCCGTTCGCTGTCGGACAGCGGCGGCAGGATGGTGGAAAAGCGCTTTGCAGCCATGCTCTTGCCCGAACCGGGCGGTCCGGAAAGAAGCACGTTGTGTCCGCCTGCGGCCGCGATCTCGAGCGCGCGTTTGACCGCGTGCTGACCGAGAACATGTGCAAAATCCAGCGCATCGTCCTGCGGTTCGGGTCTGGGCGGAGGAGCACACGGCGTGAGCGGCTTTCTGCCGTTCAAATGTCCGAGCAGCTCATTTAATGTATGGATCGGAAACACCGTCACACCGGAAGCATAGGATGCTTCGGCGGCATTCATCGCGGGAACGAACACGGTTTTGAAACCGGCATCACGCGCGGCAAGCGCCATGGAAAGCGCACCGCAGACAGGCCGCAGCTCTCCGGTGAGGGAAAGCTCGCCGAAGAAGAGAGTGTTGTCGGGCGGTGCATCAATCTCGCCCGCTGCCGCCAGAATGGAAAGCAGAATGGGCAGATCGTAGGCTGTTCCTGCCTTTTTGGTGTCGGCAGGTGCGAGGTTGACGGTCAGTCGGGACACGGGCCAGTCAAAGGCACAGGCCTTTGCGGCGGCACGGACGCGCTCTCCGGCTTCGGATACCGCGCCGGTCGGCAGACCGACGACATCCAGCCGGGGAAGACCGCCGGAGAGGAAGCACTCGACGGTGACAATGTAGCCGTCAATGCCGCTCAGTCCTGCGGAGAATACGCGAGATACCATGCCGATCCCTCCGATACTTATGACATAACCATATAACTATACATCTAATACTATACTATGTGTCATCAGATTACGCAATAAAAAACACGGAAAAAACACAGAAACTCCATGATAAAAAGTTCGCATGCGTTTCGTAATACGAAACGGCTTATCAAAATTTGAAAAATAGTGCGGAAAATAGTACATTTACTGTTTACAACTTTGTGCGTGAGTGCTACAATGAAGGGGCAGGTAAGGCTTAGTTTAGGTTAAAATACACCAAAACGAGGGCTTTTAATTCCGATTGAGAATTATAATTTTTTATAGGAGGACATCAACATGGCAAGAAAGATGAAGTCCATGGACGGCAACACTGCGGCCGCGCACGTATCGTACGCGTTTACCGAAGTTGCGGGTATCTATCCGATCACCCCGTCCAGCCCCATGGCAGACAGCGTTGACCAGTGGGCTGCCGCAGGTCAGAAGAACATTTTCGGTACTACCGTTAAGGTAATCGAAATGCAGTCCGAGGCAGGTGCGGCGGGTACCGTACACGGCTCTCTGGCAGCAGGTGCGCTCACTACCACCTACACTGCTTCTCAGGGTCTTCTGCTGATGATCCCGAATATGTACAAGATCGCAGGCGAGCTGCTTCCGTGTGTATTCCACGTTTCCGCTCGTACCGTTGCATCTCATGCACTGAACATCTTCGGTGACCATTCTGACGTTATGGCTTGCCGCCAGACCGGTTTCGCTATGCTGGCTGAGACCAACCCGCAGGAGGTTATGGACCTTTCTGCAGTAGCACATCTGGCTACCATCAAGTCCCGTGTTCCGTTCATCAACTTCTTCGACGGTTTCCGTACCTCCCACGAGATCCAGAAGATCCAGGTTTGGGATTACGAGGATCTGAAGGAAATGTGCGACATGGATGCTGTTGAAGCATTCCGCAAGCGCGCACTGAACCCGGAGCACGCTATGATGCGCGGCTCTCACGAGAACGGCGACGTATTCTTCCAGCACCGCGAGGCTGCCAACAAGTTCTACGAAGCTGTTCCGGGCATCGTTGAGGAGTACATGGGCAAGGTAAATGCCAAGCTCGGCACCAACTACCAGCTGTTCAACTACTACGGCGCTGCTGACGCTGACCGCGTTATCATCGCTATGGGCTCCATCTGCGACGTTGCAGAGGAAGTTATCGATTACCTGAACGCACACGGCGAGAAGGTCGGCCTGGTTAAGGTTCGTCTGTACCGTCCGTTCCGTGCTGACAAGCTGATCGCAGCTATCCCGGAGACCGCTAAGAAGATCGCAGTCCTCGACCGCACCAAGGAGCCGGGCTCCCAGGGCGAGCCGCTTTACATGGACGTTGTTACCGCTCTGGCTGATGCAGGCATCACCGATAAGGTAGTAACCGGCGGCCGTTACGGTCTGGGTTCCAAGGATACGCCCCCGTCCTCCGTATTCGCTGTATACGAGGAGCTGGCTAAGGCAGAGCCGAAGAAGATGTTCACCCTGGGCATCAACGACGACGTTACCTACCTCTCCCTCGAGGAGAAGCCGGCACCGAACACCGCAGCAGAAGGCACGACCGAGTGCAAGTTCTGGGGTCTCGGCGGCGACGGTACCGTTGGTGCGAACAAGAACTCCATCAAGATCATCGGCGACCACACCGACAAGTTCGTACAGGCTTACTTCCAGTACGACTCCAAGAAGACCGGCGGCGTAACCGTTTCGCATCTGCGTTTTGGCGACAAGCCGATCCGTTCTCCTTACTACATCAACAAGGCTGACTTCGTAGCATGCCACAACCCGTCCTACATCACCAAGCACTTCCCGATCGTGCGTGACGTTAAGCCGGGCGGCGTATTCCTCATCAACTGCCAGTGGTCTCCGGAAGAGCTGAGCAAGCATCTGGCAGCTTCCGAGAAGCGCTACATTGCTAAGAACGACGTTCAGCTTTACACCATCAACGCGATCGACCTCGCTATCGAGATCGGCATGGGCAAGCGCACCAACACCATCCTGCAGTCTGCATTCTTCGCACTGGCTAAGGTAATGCCGAGCGAGCAGGCTATCCAGTTCATGAAGGACGCTGCTACCAAGTCCTACCTGAAGAAGGGCCAGGACATCGTTGATATGAACCACAAGGCTATCGACATCGGCGCTACCGCATACCAGAAGATCGACGTACCGGCTGACTGGGCTGACGCACAGGACGAGGCTGATACCCGCGATCTGCAGGGCCGTCCGGAAGTTGTCAAGATGGTCAAGGACGTTATGGAGCCGATCGGCCGCATGGACGGCGACTCCCTGCCGGTATCCGCATTCGCAGGCGAGCATGTTGACGGCTCCTTCGAGCACGGCGCAGCTGCTTACGAGAAGCGCGGCGTAGCAGTTACCGTTCCGCAGTGGAACGAGGCTACCTGTGTTCAGTGTAACCAGTGTGCTTACGTCTGCCCGCATGCTACCATTCGTCCGTTTGCACTGACCGAAGAAGAGGCTGCTGCTGCACCGGCTTCCACCAAGCTGGTTGACATCAAGGCAGGCAAGGGCAAGGGCGTTTACAAGTACACCATGGCTGTATCTCCGCTGGACTGCATGGGCTGCGGCGTATGTATCGGCGTCTGCCCGACCAAGTCCCTCAAGATGGTACCGCAGGCAGAGGAAGCTGCTCAGCAGGATGCATTCGATTACTGCGTAGCAAAGGTTTCCGAGAAGGCCGACATGATCTCCACGAACTCCGTAAAGGATTCGCAGTTCAAGAAGCCGCTGCTTGAGTTCTCTGGTTCCTGCGCAGGCTGTGCAGAGACCTCTTACGCCCGCCTGATCACTCAGGTTTGCGGCGATCGTATGTACATCTCCAACGCTACTGGCTGTTCGTCCATTTGGGGCGGCCCGGCTGCTACCTCCCCGTACACCGTTGATGCAAACGGCCACGGTCCGGCATGGGCTAACTCCCTGTTCGAGGATAACGCAGAGCACGGCCTTGGCATGTACTATGGTCAGGAAGCTCTCCGTGAGCGCCTGATCTCCAAGCTGGAAGTTATGGCTGGCTCTGAGAACGCTACCGACAGCTTCAAGAACGCTGTTAACAGCTTCATGGATACCAAGGACAACGGCGCTGCTAACGCTGAGCCGGCAAAGGCACTGGTTGCAGAGCTCGAAAAGGGCGCAGCAGCAGGCTGCCCGGACTGCAAGGATGTTCTGGCTCACAAGGAATACCTCGCTAAGAAGTCCGTTTGGATCTTCGGTGGCGACGGCTGGGCATATGACATCGGCTTCGGCGGTCTGGATCACGTTCTGGCATCCGGCAAGGACGTAAACGTTATGGTATTCGATACCGAGGTTTACTCCAACACCGGCGGACAGGCTTCCAAGGCTACCAACATCGGCGCTGTTGCACAGTTCGCAGCTTCCGGTAAGACCACCAAGAAGAAGAGCCTTGCTGAGATCGCTATGAGCTACGGCTACGTTTACGTTGCACAGGTAGCTATGGGCGCTAACCCGGCTCAGACCCTGAAGGCCATCGCTGAGGCTGAGGCTTATCCGGGCCCGTCTCTGGTAATCGGCTATGCTCCGTGTGAGATGCACTCCATCAAGGGCGGCATGACCAACTGCCAGGCTGAGATGAAGAAGGCTGTTGACTGCGGTTACTGGAACCTGTTCCGCTTCAACCCGCAGCTGGCTGACGAGGGCAAGAACCCGTTCATTCTGGAGTCCAAGGAGCCCAAGACCGAGGATTACCGCAAGTTCATGATGGGCGAGGCTCGTTACTCCGCACTGACCCGTTCGTTCCCGGATCGTGCAGAGGGCCTGTTCGAGCGTTCCGAGGTAGAGTCTACCAAGCGTTACGCTCACCTGAAGCGCCTGCAGGATCTGTACGCTCCCGAGGCGTAAGATCGCGCAAAACGCTTGCTGAAATAGCATAATAAATCCCGCAGAGGTTTTCTCTGCGGGATTTTTTTGCGTTTATTTCGTAACATACGCGAATTATATCCGATGTTAGACTTTACCATAGGGTGCGGCAAGGTGAATTGCCCGTCAGGGTAAGAGAAGGTGCCCTGGGTACGACCTCGGCGCACCGCCGGTAAATTCAGTTGCACACGCGCAATCGTAGGGGAGTGCTCCCGCACCACCGCCAACCGGGCGCAGACAAACGATTTTGCCGCTGCATGATACATTTCTGTTTCAAAATGTAAAGAGATATATCCTTTCGGAAAAATTTATGCTATACTGAAATCAATAAGACAGGCAGGACAATTGGATAGAGAAGGGCGGGATCATAATGAAAAAAGATCTGTTGAAACGTGTGGGAATGTTGACAGCGGCAACTGCTGCCTGTACAGCCGGTGTTTTTGGGGCGCTGGCGATGAATGGACTGCGTTACATGAGACCGACGGCGGACAACTGGTGGCTGCTGCCGTGGGTCGAACCGGCGGCAAGAATCGAACAGTCCGTCATGGATTTTCAGGATTCTTCTGCACCCAGCTATACCATTACCGGTTATGATGCACAGAATCGTGAGATTTGGTCGAGTACGACGTTCGGCAGGCTGACCTCGGTCGGCAGCAGCCGTTATGTGTACACCGGCAACACTGAAGCGCAGTATAATTGGGGAGAGGGTCGGCCAGCTGTGGTCTGGCAGTATGATGAACAGGGACGGCTCATTCGGGAGGAAATCCCGGGGGAGGCTGTAACGAACCTTTTTTATCACGGAAACGAGACAAAGCCTTATCTGGAGAAATCCTATAACGGTCAGAATGTTCAGCTTCTGCAGAAAACCACAGAAACAGACAGCAGTACCGGAAATACGATCACATTATGTATGTGGTATGAGGAGGACGGCACTTTTCAGATGAGGGTACGTTTTACCGAGGATGCGCACGGCAATACCATCAAGCGGGAGGTTACCGACGCGGACGGCGGGACAGAAACTTATGTCAACCGATGGATGTATGATGATGCCGCACGCACAGCCACCTGCGTGAATGGTGAATCGGGCATGACCGAGAAACATTGGTATGATGAGCAGGGACGCAGCATCAAGGACACATGGAGCAATGAAAACGGCAGACAATTTGAAACTACCACGACATACACAGATGTAACCCGCTGAGGAGGTGTTTGGGTGAAGCTGAACATTCTTAAACGAGCCGGAATGATAGCGGCGAGCACTGCGGTCTGCTGCGGTGCTGTTTTCGGCGGCTTATCGCTGAACGGACTGCGGTATGTCCGTCCGACAGCGGAAAACTGGACACTTCTGGCGTATATGCAGCCTGCTGCTCGGATTGAACAGCAAAAGACAACGCGCGTGATACCGGATGAGAAGGAATGGTCCTATCTCAGAATCACCGGCTACGATGCGCAGAACCGCGAGATCTGGTCGCTGAATTGCAAGCGTCCGTTCGGTGTGAGTTCCAGTGAACGAAAGGTTTACAGCGGCAGCAAAATGACATGGTATTCCACAACCTGCGGCGTAAAAACGGTTTCTTACACAGAGTATGACGAGCAGGGTCGTATCGTTCGCACGGAGGATGCGGACGGAATAGAGACTTACACTTATCGCGGAGACGAGAAAGAACCGTATCTGGAGCAGAGCTGCGACACAGCAGGCAACATGCAGTCACAGACAGTGTCGGAATACAATCCCAAAACCGGAGAAACGACCAGAACCAGCACGATTTTCGAGGGCGTGCTGACCGGCACATGGATCACGGTAAAGGATGCACGCGGTTCCATACTGCGCATGGAAAACAATGTGCATGATCCGAATTACGAAATGATGCAGGACAACGAGTGGACGTATGACGACGCCGAGCGCACCGCAGTCTGCGTCAGCGAGGATGGCGTAACCGAGAAAATATGGTATGACGAGCAGCAGCGCGTCCTGCGGGATGAATACTACACGCCGGACGGTATTCTGCAGACCTGCACCGTCAATGATTTTTTTGACATTACCCGATAAATCTGGGAACCTTTTGCAGACACCCAACGTCAAATACAATGTAGCGATCAGAAAACAGCGCGCGTAATATCCAAAACAAAGAAAAAACCACTGACCGCTGAATTAAAAGGAGGATTTTCTATGAAACGAACGATTGCAGCAATTTTGTCTGCGGCTATGCTGGTGACGGCGGCTGCGGCAGCGGAAGCGCCGAGCAGTTGGGCCAAGTCGGCGGTGGATACCGCGCGGAACGCGGGCATTGTGCCGGAGCAGGTCGATCAGGCGTACACGCAGAGCATCACCCGTGCGGATTTCTGCGCACTGGCGGCAGCGGTTTATCGCACCTGGGAAAAGAGCGGCAACGTAAAATCCGTCGAGAAAACCGCGGTCTCCTTCTCGGATACCAAGGACGAGGATGTGCTGCTCTGTGCGTCTCTGGGCGTGGTAAACGGTGTCGGCGGCGGAAAGTTTGCACCGCAGCAGAAGCTGACCCGTCAGCAGGCGGCAAGTATGCTGCACCGTCTGGGCAATCTGCGCAAGAATGCCAAGGACAGCGTGAAGGACCGTATGCCGCACGTTTTCGCGGACGGCGCGGACATTCAGGCGTGGGCACGCAGCGATGTGTACTGGGCGTACAACAGCGGCGTGATGAACGGCGTCAGCGGCAATCGTTTTGCACCGAATAACAGCTATACGCACGAGCAGTCCATCGCGACCATGCTGCGCCTGTATGATACCAAGTATGCTGTCAAGGACGACAGCACGAGCAGCACAGACAGCAAATATTATATCAATCGTGCGGTTGTCGGTCCGGGTGTTTCGCAGGTCTATCTGGAGGATGCAAAGGGCAATCGCCTGCTGACAGATTACAAGGATACCAAGGGTGAATTTTACGATATTGAGTTGTTCGGTGAGTGGGTCACGCTGCGAGAAACCGTGGCTTACAAGCATGATGTGCACAACATGAAGACCGGTGAAACACTGGAAAACTACGCTGTTAGCGGCACGGACGGCGAGCAGGCCGGCTGGCTGCGTCCGTCTCCGGAGAATGGCGGTGAGGTTTATGGAAAGGACCGCATTATCTATGCCGATGGCACAAGCAGCACGCAGACGTATGACGCGTTGACCGATTTCAAGGACGGCAAAGCAGTTGTCCGCGTGGACAGCAAGACCATTGCCGCAATTGACACCACTGGCAAGACCCTGTGGAGCATGAATTTTGCGTTTGACCACAGCAAGATGGCTGTTGAAATTCTGCTTGCTGGTGATGGCAAGGGTGACCGCTTTGTTGTTGTAAATCGGGACGGTTCCTCGTACACGATTATCGCAGGCGGCAAGCGCATCGCGTCCAGTTCTCGTGCGCTGCAGCTGAATCAGTACAGCGATACCTACATCGCCGCAGAATCGACCGGCTACTATGCGCTGTACAACTTTAAGGGCAAAAAGCTGACAAAGACCTATCAGAATGCGTTCGATGAGGTCGGTCAGAACATTTACAGCCATTGGATTAACGACAAGGAATACGAGTACATCCGCTGTGATGCGGACGGCACGAACAAGGTTCTGTTCCGCGTAAAGTGCCCGAACAGCCGTCCGGGCACACTGCCGACCGACGGTGCAGGCGTGTATGCGCTCCGCACGGATGAGCACACTATTACCTGCTTTGACCGCTTCGGCACGACGCTCGGCACCATCAAGAACGATGGTGCAATGACGCAGGAAATCACCTTTGAAAACGGCTGTGTCCGCGTAATGGATAAGCTGTACCTCCCGACCGGTGAGGAAATCTGATAAACACGAAAAAGGCACCGATTCGGTGCCTTTTTCATTTGCTGTGCCTTGTAACCGAGCAATGAAACGGTTATAATAGAACTTGTACGACAAAAGACGAAAAAGGAGGAATTTCCTTGCAGTTAGAACAAACGCTGCGGACGCTGTGCGCGCTGCCGGCGGTCAGCGGCTTTGAAATGCAGGCGGCAAAGGCCGTCGCGGAGCTGTTCCGCCCGTACTGCGACACCGTGGATACGGATAAGAACGGCAACGTGATCGGCAGCCTGTCCTGCGGTAAAGAGGGCGCGAAAACTGTCATGCTGGATGCACACCTCGACCAGATCGGCTTTCTCGTCACCGAGGTGCTGGACGGCGGCTTTCTGCGGTTCGCGCCGGTCGGCGGTGTGGACCCGCGCATGCTGCTCGGCGGCGAGGTGACCATTCTCGCGGACGAGCCGCTGTACGGCGTGGTATCCTGCATGCCGCCGCACCTGCTCAAAGCAGGTGAGCAGAACAAGGCCGTCCCCATCGACCAGATGGCAATCGACACCGGTCTGCTCGATGCCAAAAGCCGCATTCGCGTCGGCACGCCGATCGTGTTCGCGCAGCAGCCGATCAAGCTGGCGGGCGGTCAGCTTTGCAGCAAGTGCCTTGACGACCGAGCGGGCGTTGCCGCCATTCTGCTGGCGATGGAAAAGCTGCACGCGGCAAAGGACAAGCTGAAGTGCAATGTCGCAGTGCTCATCAGCACGCAGGAGGAGGTCACCGAGCTGGGTGCACAGACCGGCGCGTTTACGGTTCAGCCGGAGTACGCCATCGCGGTGGATGTGACCCACGGCAGAACGCCGGACGGTCCGTCGGACGGTGTGTTCGACCTCGGCAGCGGCGTGGCAGTCGGCATGGGACCGAACCTGCATCGCGGCTTTACCAAGGCGCTCATCAAGACCGCCAAGGCGAACGACATCGACTATACGCTTGAAATCATGGAGGGCAACACCGGCACGAATGCGTGGACGATGCAGATCGTCGGCCGCGGTATCGCAATGGGTCTGCTGTCCATTCCGGAAAAATACATGCATACGCCGGTCGAGGTTGTGAAGCTGTCTGATGTGCAGGCGGTTGCTGACCTGATGGCGGAATTTCTGCGCGGATTTGACGGGGAGGTGGGCGCATGATCGAACTGATGAAGCAGCTGTGCGCACTGCCGGGGCCGTCCGGCTGTGAGGATGCGGTGCGCGAGTTTGTGCTCGAGAAGGTAAAGCCGTTCGCAGACGAGATAAAGACCGATGCCATCGGCAACATTATGGTGTTCCGAAAGGGCAAAAAGGCGCTCGAGCGTCCGGTCGTTGTGTGCGCGCACATGGATGAGGTCGGCGTTATCATCAAGCAGATTACGGACGACGGCATGCTGAAGTTCGGCTTTGTCGGCGGCGTGGACCCGCGTGTTGTCATCGGCCGACCGGTTCGCTTCGGTGATGTGCAGGGCGTGATCGGCATCAAGGCAGTTCATTTGACAACTGCCGCAGAGCGCCGTACCATGCCCAAGACCAAGGATTTGTATATCGACATCGGTGCAGCGAGCAAAGCTGCCGCCGAGGACAAGGTTTCGCTTGGCGATTACGGCGTGTTCGACTCGGCGGTTGTCGAGTTCGGCGACGGTCTTATCAAGGCCAAGGCGATTGATGACCGCGTCGGCTGTGCTGCGCTCCTCAAGCTCATCGAGGACGAGCCGCCGATCGACACCTGGTTCTGCTTTACTGTGCAGGAGGAAGTCGGTCTGCGCGGTGCGGCAAGCATGGCGTATGCGCTCGATCCGGGATTTGCAATGGTGCTCGAGGGTACGACAGCTGCTGATCTCGCAGAGGTGGAAGGCGGCAAAGCCGTTTGCCGCGTACGCGGCGGTGTTGTTCTGCCGTTCATGGATGGCGCGACTATCTACGATGCGGAGCTGTTTGAACTTATGCGCAATGCCTGCGACAAGCGCGGCATCCGCTGGCAGACGAAAACGCGCGTAGCCGGCGGCACGGACGCAGGCCGTATCCACAAGAGCCGTGCAGGCGTGCGCGTGTGCGCGGCTGCGGCTCCGGTACGCTATATTCACTCGCCGTCCTCGGTGGCGGCAGTAGCTGACTGCGAAGCGGTGCTTTCCGCCGCACGCGCATTTCTGGAAGAACTCGGAGGGGACGACGAATGAGCAAGATTTTTGATTTATGGAACACGGTCGCGGGTGCATTCGGCCCTTCCGGCCGTGAGGATGCGGTTCGCGAAACCATCGCGGAGATTGCAGGCGCGTATATCGACGACGTGACGACGGACGCGCTCGGCAACCTTATCTGCCGCAAAAAAGGCGCAAAGAATGGCAAAAAGCTGTTGTTTGCCGCGCATATGGACTCTATCGGCGTGGTTGCCACCTATATTGAGGACAAGGGCTTTATCCGTTTTTCGCAGATCGGCGGCCTGTATGTCGGTGACCTGCTGAATATTCAGGTGAAGTTTGCCAACGGCACGCGCGGCGTGATCTCCTACGAGGAAAAGACGCCGCTTAAGGATTTGACGCTGGATAATCTGTTCATCGACATCGGCGCAAAGAACGCCGAGGAAGCGCGCAAGCTGGTGCAGATCGGTGATTTCGCTGTGTACGAAGCACCGCGGTTCGAGCAGAACGGCGTGCTGTGCGGCCCGTATCTGGACAACCGTATCGGCTGTGTGACGCTCCTGCTGATGATGGAGCAGTTGGCGGACAAGGAAATCGAGAACGACCTGTACTTCGTGTTTACGGCACAGGAGGAGGTTGGTCTGCGCGGCGCAGGCGCGGCAGCGTTCGCAGTTGAGCCGGATGCGGCTATCGCGGTGGATGTGACCGACACCGGCGACCTGCCGGAGATGAAGTCCGCGATGGCGGTCGAGCTGGGCAAGGGACCGGCAGTCAAGGTGATGGACCGTTCGGTTATCTGCACACCGGCGGTTGTAGATGCGCTCGAGCAGGCGGCGAAGGACTGCGGTGTATCCGCGCAGCGCGAAATCCTGCTGTGCGGCGGCACGGATACGTCGGCGCTGCAGAAGGCGCGCGCAGGCGTGCAGGCAGGCGCGGTCTCCATCCCGACTCGCTATATCCATTCTCCGAGCGAGCTGTGTGCGGTTTCCGATGTAGAGGACGCGGCAAAGCTGCTGACACAGTATGCACTCCAAAAATAATCGATAGAGTTACTGGGAATGTTGTAAAAACGACAGGTGACAAGCTGCCGATTTTGCAGTATGATAAAGACACAGCAAGGGGGCTGATACCGATAAAAGGTGCAGGACTCTTGCTGTTTTTTATACCCTTTCTCATTTCGACCACATCTTACTTACACACTACTCTTTGCCTGAAGCCGTTCTACCTTATGGTAGAGCGACTTCGGGCATTTTACGCTCTTTATTCGGCAAAACGCGCACGTTGTCCGTGCTATACTGAATCTTGTTCGGGAGGTGCGGTATGGTCGTCTATCTGGATGTGCTGTTTGCCGTCAACGCGCTGATGGATGGTGCAACACTGCTTGCGGCGGCTCGCTTAGGCGGCGTGCAGGTGCGGAAAATGCGGCTGTTTTTCTCAGCAGCACTCGGCGGCGGCTATGCCGTGCTGGGTGCGGTCTGGCCGGTGCTGACGCTTGCGCCGCTGCGCCTGCTTGCAGGACTGGGCCTGTGCATAGTCGCTTTCGGCAGAGAGCGGCACCTTGCGCGGCTGTGTGCACTGTACGGCGTAGTCGCGGCCTCGTTCGCCGGACTGGCGGCGGCGCTGAGTGCCGCAAGCGGCAGGAGGCTGCTGCTCTCGTGCGGGTACTACTTTGCGGTGCCGATACAGGTGCTCGTGCTGGCGGCAGCTGTCGGCTACGCGGCAAGCGGGATACTCCTGCGCGGAGACGCGAAGCACGGCGCGCTGCACCGCGAAACGGAAACGCTGACCATCTGGTTCGGCAATCGGCAGACCGCCGTGCGCGTGCTGCACGACACGGGCAACGACCTGACCGAACCGGTATCCGGAAAGCCGGTCGTGGTGCTCGAGCGCAAGGCCGCCGAGTGCCTGCTGGACACGAAACTGCCGTTCGGCAGTGCGTCCGCGCAGCTGACGGCTCTGCCGGAAAATCTGGCTGCACGCTGCGGTCTGCTGCCGTTTCACGCGGTCGGCACGGATGGCGGTCTGCTGCTGTATTTCCGGCCGGACAGCGTGCTGAGAGCGGACGGCACGGCACTCGACTGTGTGTGTGCAGTCAGCGCGGTCTCCATCGGACAGGGCGCGTACGAGGGACTTATCGGGGTGTGAAAGGGAGAGTAAAATGAAGCTTCTGCAGTGGTTAAAGACGATTTTACGGCGGTTTCGAGCGCAAGGTGTACATTATATCGGCGGCAGCGATGTTCTGCCGCCGCCGTTGTCTCCGGAGGAGGAGGCCGCTGCCGTGGAGGCGAACAGCGGGGGCGATGTTGCGGCGCGCAACTGTCTTATCGAGCACAATCTGCGGCTGGTGGTGTTCCTGGCGCGCAAGTTTGAGTCGAGCGGTGTGGGAACAGAAGATTTAATTTCTATTGGAACGATCGGACTCATCAAGGCGGTGAGCACCTACCGGAGCGACAAAAACGTCAAGCTGGCGACATATGCATCGCGGTGTATCGAAAACGAGATCCTCATGCATCTGCGCAAGATTGCCGGACGGCGGAGCGAGGTTTCCATCGACGAGCCGCTGTCCTCGGACTGGGATGGCAACGAGCTGCTGCTGAGTGATATTCTCGGCACCGAGCCGGACAGCGTCATGCGGCCGCTCGAGGACGATGTGGACAAAATGCTGCTGCATCGTGCACTGGGGCATCTGCCGCCGAGAGAGCGGCAGATCATCTCGCTGCGGTTCGGCATCGGCACGCCGAAGGCGCTGACGCAGAAGGAGGTCGCGGATTTGCTGGGTATCTCGCAAAGCTACATTTCAAGGCTGGAAAAGCGGATTATCGCGCGAATGCGAAAAGATATTTTGAAGTATTCGGCGTTTTAAGGCAATACCGCATAATTTCCGCAAAGCACCGCCGCTTTAATTGTGCGGTGTTGCCTTAAGAAAGAGTGAGGAGTGAAAAGTTGAGAGGGGAGAGAACGCAATGGGATATCGTTCGGCAAGTCGCAGATAATTCACAAATGCTGTGCAGAATATTCTCCAGTCCAACGAGTTGCGCGACACTGTCATGCATGCCGCGCTTGCGGAGAGTAACCCGCATGTGTAGCAGTAAGGTATCTGACGTTGCGTAGAGGTAGAGAAATGGGTGCACACTGTGCGCCCGCGCGGCGTCAGCGCGTTTCCTCGGTTTGCAGCCGATGCAACAGTTTTCTTTTCTCCTGCACTATGCTATAATAAGAGAAAACCCAAGGGATGAGATACCATGCAGATCGAAATTCGGCAGTACGAGCAGCGTGATGCGGCACAGGCAGCAGAAATTTGGAGCGAGGTCGTTGAGGACGGTAAAGCCTTTCCGCAGATGGAAAAGCTGGACGAGGTGACCGGTCATGCCTTTTTCACTGAGCAGACCTATACCGGCGTGGCGTACAATACGGAAACCGGTGAGTTGGTCGGTCTGTATATTCTGCACCCGAACAATGTGGGCCGCTGCGGTCATATCTGCAACGCCAGCTACGCCGTCAAAAAGACCGTGCGCGGACAGCATATCGGTGAAAAACTCGTTATACACTGCATGAAACAGGGGAAAACATGCGGATTCCGCGTGCTGCAGTTCAACGCCGTCGTCAAGAGCAACACGGGTGCGCTTGCGCTGTACAAAAGGCTGGGATTCACACAGCTTGGTGTGATTCCGGGCGGATTTTTGAACAAGGACGGCGAATATGAGGATATTATCCCGCATTACCATGTTCTGTAAAGAGAAAAGGAGAAAACAATGCTTTTTTGCAACATTGATCTGTTGGATGAGAATTTTGCGCTCAAACGCGGGCAGTACGTTGGCGTGAAGGACGGCAAGATCGCCTATATTGGTGACACCGAGCCGCAGGAGGACTACGGCGAACGCTACGATGGCAGACACCGTCTGCTGATGAGCGGCTTCTACAACGTCCACAGCCACGCGCCGATGACGCTGCTGCGCGGCTACGCGGAGAATCTGCCGCTGCAGCGCTGGCTGGGCGAGAAGGTATTTCCGTTTGAGGACAAGATCGATGACGAAGCGGCGTACTACGGCACGCAGCTTTCCATCGCGGAAATGCTGGCGAGCGGTACGGTTTCGTTCTCGGATATGTATTTCTTCTTTGACGGCATGATGCCCGCGATTCGCGAGAGCGGCATCAAGTGCAACCTCAGCCGCGGTCTGACCGTATTTGACGACAGCGACTACGAGAGCCTTGCCGCCTACAAGGACAATCTGCGCCTGCTGAACGAGTGGAACGGCGAGCTGGACGGCCGTCTGATCGGTGATCTGTGTATCCACGGCGAGTATACCTCGACACCCAAGGTGGTCGAGGCGGTAGCCGCTCACGCGAAGGACGCGGGTGCGCGTATCCACATCCACCTGTCCGAGACGCAGACCGAGCACGAGGAGTGCAAGCAGCGTCATGGCCTGACGCCGGCAGCGTACATGGAGGCGCACGGCATTTTCGATTCCCCGACCACGGCGGCGCACTGTGTCTGGCTGGAGGACAAGGATTTCGATATTCTCAAGAAGCACAATGTTTCAGTCGCCTGCTGTCCGGCGAGTAATCTCAAGCTGGCATCCGGCTACGCGAACATCCCGAAAATGCTGAAGAAGGGCATCAATATCGCGCTCGGCACAGACGGCGCAGCCTCCAACAACAACCTGAATATTCTGCAGGATATTTACCTGTTCGGCGTGGTATACAAGGGTTTCTATCACGATTCTACGCTGCTGACGCCTGCACAGGTGCTGCACACGGCAACGCGCGCCGGTGCGCTTTCGCAGGGACGCACGGACTGCGGCAAGCTGGCGGTTGGATATAAGGCTGACCTGTGCGTCATCGACACCGATACACCGCAGTTTACACCGATGACCGACGCCGCCTGCAACGTGGTCTATGCGGCTCAGGGCGCGGACGTTCGCCTGACCATGGTGGACGGCGAGGTGCTGTACCGCGATGGTGAATTCAAGACCATCGACATTGAAAAGGTAAAGGTGGAAACGCAGAAGCGCACGGATGCTATCCTGCGCCGGCTGTAAGGAGGGAGACCTATGCTGACAAAAGCAAATGTAGCGGAATCTGCAGCATATCTTAAGGAAAAGCTGCCGTTTGTGCCCGAAATCGCACTGGTGCTCGGCTCGGGCATCGGTCCGCTGGCTGATGAGGTGGAGAACCCGACGTATGTACCTTACGGCGAGATTCCGCACTTCAAGGTCTCCACCGCACCTGACCACGCAGGACGCATGGTATGCGGCACGCTGGCCGGACGCCGTGTTATCTGCATGCAGGGCCGTCTGCACGGTTACGAGGGCTACGCGCCGGACGAGGTGGCCTATCCTGTTTATGTGCTGAAAGAGTTGGGGGTGAAGGCGCTTGTCGTGACGAATGCCTCCGGCGGCATCAACACCGGCTATCATGCGGGCGATTTTATGCTGATCACCGACCACATCAACATGACCGGCAAAAGTCCGCTGACCGGCAAAAACGATCTTGAACTCGGTACTCGTTTTCCGGATATGACGTTCGCCTACAGCCATGAGCTCGGTGAAAAAGCCCTGCAGGCCGCTGCGGACTGCGGTCTTAAGCTGCATCAGGGTGTATACTGCGGCGTAAACGGCCCGCAGTTTGAGACACCGGCGGAGATCCGCATGTTCCGCACGCTCGGTGCGGATGCGGTCGGCATGTCCACCGTGTTCGAGGTCATTGCGGCCGCGCACTGCGGTCTGCCGCTCGTCGGTATTGCCATGATCACCAATATGGCGGCGGGCGTGCTTATGCAGCCGCTCTCGGGCGCTGAGGTCAATGAGACTGCCGAGCGCCGCGGCGCAGAGCTGCGCCGTCTGGTGGCAAGACTCCTTGAGATAATACCGCACAATTAAAGCTGCGGCGCTTTGCGGAAATTTTGAGTCCTGATGTCGTTGCGATTTCTTGCAATATGATAGTATTGCTGCAAAACCGCGCCTGATCAGCATGCAAAATTTACCCACAAATCGCTCTTGTTCAATTATGCGGCATTACCTCAAAAAAATTAACGAATATTTTTAGAAAAGTGTTGACAGAAAGCGATTTCTGCGATATACTAATAAAGCTGTCACGGGAAAACGTTGGCAGCTTGATTTCGAGGTGTGGCTCAGCTTGGTAGAGCGCTTCGTTCGGGACGAAGAGGCCGCAGGTTCAAATCCTGTCACCTCGACCACTTTTTCAAATCAAATAACAACATTTCGAGGTGTGGCTCAGCTTGGTAGAGCGCTTCGTTCGGGACGAAGAGGCCGCAGGTTCAAATCCTGTCACCTCGACCACAAAAACTCTGAAAACCACATGGTTTTCGGAGTTTTTTGCTATCTGATGAAAATTTTACTTACCACTTAATATATCGAAAGAGAGGACGGCATTGATGCAGAACGCAGAACAGAAGACCGCACTCATTGCGATGAGCGGCGGCGTAGACAGCTCGATCGCGGCTTACCTGATGCGGCAGGCGGACTTCCGCTGCATGGGCACGACCATGCGGCTGTACCGCAACGAGGATCTCGGCGCATGTAATTTCCGCACCTGCTGTTCGGAAAAGGATATCGAGGACGCAAGTGAGGTTGCGTTTCAACTGGATATTCCGTATGAGGTACTGGATTTTACACTGGATTTTCAGGAGAAGATCATCGGCAAGTTTGTCCGCACCTATGAGGCAGGCGGCACGCCCAATCCCTGCATTGACTGCAACCGCTTTATGAAGTTCGACAAGCTGCTGGATTTTGCCGAGCAGCACGGCCTGTATTACGTTGTCACGGGTCACTATGCCCGTATTGAGCAGGACGAACAGACCGGTCGCTGGCTGCTCAAAAAGGGCGTGGACGCGGGCAAGGACCAAAGCTATGTGCTGTACACAATGACGCAGCGGCAGCTGGCGCACACCAAATTTCCTCTGGGCGACCGCAACAAGCCGGAGATCCGCGAGCTGGCGGAGCAGCTCAGCTTCTGCAACGCACGCAAGCACGACAGCCAGGATATTTGCTTTGTGCCGGACGGCGATTATGTCAAGTTCATGGAGCAGTACACGGGCAAGCACTATCCGGCAGGCGATTTCCTCGATTTAGACGGCAAGCCGGTGGGAAAGCACAAGGGTGCTGTCCGCTATACCGTCGGTCAGAGACGCGGCCTCGGTCTTGCGATGGGTGAGCCGGTGTACGTCTGCGGCAAGGATATGGAGAAGAACACGGTTTCGGTCGGACCGGAGGCGGCGTTGTTCTCGGACACTGTGATCGTAGATGACATGAACTGGATTTCGATTCCGGAGCTGACCGAGCCAATCCACATCAAGGCGAAGATTCGCTACCGCCATGCGGAGCAGCCGGTGACGGTTTCTCCGATGGAGGACGGCCGTGTCAAGCTGGTGTTTGATGAGCCGCAAAGAGCCGCAGCGATCGGTCAGGCGGCGGTGCTGTATGACGGCGATGTAGTTGTCGGCGGCGGCACCATCGTGGACGTGCCAAAGCAGGCAGGCAAGTGAGGCGCGGCATGAAATTTCTCATTGCATCCGATATTCACGGCTCGGCGTACTACTGCGAACAGCTGCTGCAGTCGTTCGAGCGTGAGCAGGCTGCGCGTCTGCTGCTGCTCGGCGATATTCTTTACCACGGTCCGAGAAACGATCTGCCGCGCGATTACGCGCCCAAGAAGGTGATTGCCATGCTGAACGGCATGGCAGATACAATCCTCTGCGTACGCGGCAACTGCGACACCGAGGTGGACCAGATGGTGCTCGAATTTCCTATCCTCGCGGACTATGCCGTCCTGCCGATAGGAGAGCGGCTGGTGTATGTCACGCACGGACATCAATTCAACACGAAAACACCGCCTCCGTTGCGTAAGGGCGATGTGCTGCTGCACGGACATACGCATATCCCGGCATGGGAGCCGTTTGGCAGGGAAAACCTGTATCTGAACCCGGGTTCAGTGTCCATCCCGAAAAATGATACTGCACATGGCTATATGACACTCGAAAACGGCGTTTTTACATGGAAAACGCTGAGCGGCGAACCATATCATGAATGGAAAATGGAGAATTGAGAATGGAAAATGAAACGCAGGATGGTGTATCCCGCAGGGATAATTCTCCATCCTCCATTTTCAATTCTCAATTACTGCAATAAAAAAACCGAGGCTTTACGCCTCGGTTTTTTGCTTACGCGGGATAACTCAGTCTACCTTTACAGTCCAGCCCAGTTCATCCGGCAGCTTGCCCCACTGGATGCCGGTCAAGGTGTTGTACAGCTTGTGGGTAACTTCACCGATCTCACCGTTGTTGATGTGAGCAACATCGCCCTCGTAGCGCAGCTCGCCAACCGGAGAGATAACTGCAGCGGTACCGGTGCCGAATACCTCTTCCAGCTTGCCGTCGTGGGAAGCCCTCATAACGTCAGCGATCGGCAGGCGCTCCTCGGATACCGGAATGCCCCAGTGCTTGAGCAGCTCGATGCAGCTCATACGGGTAACGCCCGGCAGAACGGTGCCAACAGTCGGAGCAGTGTAAACGGTGCCGTCGATCTTGAAGAAGCAGTTCATGGAGCCGACTTCCTCAACGTACTTGTGCTCAACGCCGTCCAGCCACAGGGTCTGCTCGTAGCCCAGCTCGTGTGCCTTTACCTGAGAGATCAGGGATGCAGCGTAGTTGCCGCCGCACTTGGTGAAGCCGGTGCCGCCCGGGCAGGCACGGGTATACTCATCCTCGACGAAGATCTTAACCGGGTTGATGCCGGTGGAGTAGTACGCGCCGACCGGAGAGCATACGATGATGAACTTGTGGGTGCGGGAGGTGCGAACGCCCAGATGCGGCTCGGTAGCGATAACGAACGGGCGGATGTACAGGCTGGTGCCCTCAGCGTGCGGAACCCAGTCCTGATCGAACGAAACGATGGCCTTGACAGCCTGAACGAAATCCTCTACCGGCAGGCTCGGCAGGCACATACGATGGTTGGTGTTGATCATGCGCTGTGCATTCTTGTCCGGGCGGAACAGCTGAATGGAGCCGTCCGGGGTGCGGTAAGCCTTCAGACCCTCAAAGGACTCCATTGCATAATGGAAAACCATCGCTGCCGGATCAAGCTCAAGCGGCTGATACGGTACGATGCGGGCATCGTGCCAGCCCTGTTCCTCATCGTGATCAATGATCAGCATGTGATCGGTATAATGAACACCAAAGCCGAGGCTGCTTTCGTCCGGCTTTGCTTTAGGAGTAGTGGTGCGCTGTGTTGTGATCTGCAGCATGGTTGATTCACTCTTTCTTTATAAGAATTTGTACTCCTTTATTATAGCACTCGATTCTCACAACGCAAGGTGTTTTTCGGCAGAAAGGGTGACAAACCCGCTGCGCTTTGGTATAATATGTTCGTACGAATTGCTGAAAGGAGTGAGTGCGTATCAAAAAAATCATCAGCTGTGTGCTGTGTGCCGCGCTGCTGCTGACGTTTCTGCCTGCACCGGCGCATGCGGTGACGCTGACAGCGATAAATGACTCCATCCTGCCGCTCGACGAGAGCACCATGCCTGCACGTCTCGGCGGCGAAACCTATGTGCCGTACAGTGTGTTTACCACGCTCGGTGTGTCGGCCTCGGAGAATGACGGCGTGCTCGATCTTTCCGCAAACGGCGAAACGCTCAGCTTTTCGACTGCGGAAGGCTATGTGTACGATCAGAATCTGAACAGCTATTCCACACCCGCGTATGAGATGAACGGAACGGTTTATGTGCCGGTCAAGCTGTGCTGTGCGAAGTTCGGCTTTACCTATTCTTCACTGACCCTGCAGGGGGAAAATGTGCTGCGTGTCGCGGACGGCTCGGCACAGAGCGATTCGGCGTTTATTGCGGCGCATACCAAGGTGATTGAGAACACGATCGACAACTACAAGGACAGTACCTCCGGGTCGGACCGCAGCAATAACACGAATACCAATCCCGCACCGGCAAAGCCGGTGGACAATGATACCATCGAAATACCAAAGGTAGAGGAAAAGCCGGCGAAGAAGCCGGTCCGCGTGTATCTTGCCTATTACGGCGCGCCGAACGAAAACACGGCGGCTGTTCTGGACAATCTGCATGATGCAGGCAGGCAGGCGGCGTTTTTCCTGCCGACGGATACCTCCGAATGGGACGATGATCTGGTTCGCCGAATCGCAGCGGAAGGACATACGGCAGCCTTTCTGCTGCAGGCGGACAGCAAAACCACAGGAGCAGACATGCTGGCCGATCTTGCCGCTGCGAACGAACGCCTGACACTGCTGACCGGTGTTGCAGCCCGCATAGCCGCCAACCAGAGCGGCAGCGACGCACTAACCGAAGCACAGCGCAGCGTGCTCATCGGTGCAGGCTACCGCCTGTGGGATGCCGGTCTGGACAGCGGCGATGCCGAGAAAAATGCGGCGGAAGCGTATACGCAGACCGTACAGTATTTCGCCTCCACGTCCGGCGTGGTAGTCGTGCGGCTGCATCACAGCAAGGCAACCCCGAGACTGACCGAAGCACTGTGCTCGTATATCGGACGGCAGGGTATTTCGGCGGGACGCATTACATACAGCGTTACGCCGGTCAACAGTGCATCCGATACCCGATGAAGGGAGGACTCTATGAAGCTGATCTTATGTGTGGATGATAAAGGCGGCCTGGCCTTTAACCATCGCCGCCAGAGCCGCGATCGTGTGCTGAATGAGCACATTCTTATGCACTGCGGTATGCACAGGCTGTGGATAAGTCCGTACACCGCAAAGCTGTTCGGAGCGGATACGGCAGTACGGCTTTGCATCGCTGAGGATTGCCTCGAGCGGGCGGCAGAGGACGATTACTGCTTCGCTGAGGTGCACGATCCTGCACCCTACTTAAACAGGGTGCAGCAGGTGATATTATATCACTGGAATCGTGTCTATCCCGCCGACCGGTATTTCACCCTGCCGGAAACCGGATGGACGAAGCAAAGCGAGACCGAATTTGCCGGTTCCTCGCATGAGAAAATAACAGAGGAAGTATTTGTTAAATGCGAAAATTGACCCGCGCGTTTGCGCCGATTGTATTCGTGCTCAGCCTGCTGCTTTCCGGCTGTGCACTGCCCATGCCGTCGAGCAGTATGGTTTCGATGGACGATCTGCCCGCCTACTCGGATTCTGCTTATGTCGAGATCGACGGCAACCAGCCATTCTTCACCGACGCAGACAAACAGGAGACCGGATCGTTTGAGGAATATTCGGATTTGGATTATCTCGGACGGTGCGGCACGGCATACGCCAATGTCGGACAGGATCTGATGCCCGCAGATGGAGAAAAACGCGGTTCGATCGGTCAGGTCAAGCCAACCGGATGGCATACCGTCAAGTATGACTGTGTGGACGGCAAATACCTGTATAACCGCTGTCACCTGATCGGCTGGCAGCTTACCGCCGAGAATGCCAACAAGCAGAATCTGATCACCGGCACGCGATACCTCAATATTGAGGGTATGCTGCCGTTTGAGAATATGGTCGCTGACTATGTGAAGGAAACCGGCAACCATGTGCTCTATCGGGTCACGCCGGTGTTTGAGGGCAGCAATCTTGTTGCCTCGGGCGTGCAGATGGAGGCGTGGTCGGTCGAGGACGACGGCGAAGGCATTTGCTTCAACGTGTACTGCTATAACGTCCAGCCGGGCGTGGAAATTGATTATGCCACCGGCGAAAGTCAGGCAGCGTAAAGAAAAACAGCAAGTTCAGTCGGACTTGCTGTTTTTTCTTTCATTGAGAATGGAGAATTGAAAATTGAGAATTTCGGTAACGCGCAAAGCGCGTTTATTCAATAACCGGCCTTCGGGCGGTTTCCTTCATTCTCCATCCGCAATTTGTTAAATTTGCTTGCGGATATGCTCCAGTGCGCCCTTTTCCAATCGGGATACCTGCGCCTGTGAGATGTGTATCTCGTCAAACGAAAGGATGTGATTTTCAGGATGATTTCTGCGCTTATCGTACGGTAAAAGTACGGATTTGTCAAGATGGGCCGGGAAAATCAAGCGACTGACCAATAGAGCAGCAAAGCCGCAAGAAACCCATCACATCCGTCTTTTTCACCGGAAAAATTTATGCTATAATGGTATCAACTACTAAGGGGAAAGGCGGGATACCGTTGCGCACAAGACCAATCCTTGCGGCAGCGGCGCTGCTGCTGGCGGCCGGACTTGCCGCCGTGACGCATCAGGCCGTATCGCAGGCGGACGAGCCGCTCCGCATTGGCACAACGTACATGACGATGAACAACCCGTTTTACAGCGTCATTGACGAGGAACTGCGGTTGGTGATCGAAAGCCGCGGCGATATTCTGCTGACACGTGATCCGGCGCTCGATCAGGAGCGGCAGAACGAGGAGATACGCGATCTGCTGCACGAAAATATCGACCTGCTGGTGCTCAATCCGGTGGACTATCGTGAGATCGAGCCGGCACTGCGGGAGGCACAGAAGGCGGGCGTACCGGTCGTGGTTATCGACTCGCAGGTCAGCAACCCGGATTTGGTAGCGTGCACGATCGCGTCCGACAACTACGGTGCGGGTGTGCTCTGTGCGGAGCACCTGATGAACACGCGTGATTCCGCGAAGGTCGTGCTGCTTGAGCACGCATCTACCAAGTCCGGCCGAGACCGTATCCAGGGCTTTTGCGATACGCTGGCATCCGACGTCAACTATCAAATCATTGGTCGCGCGGACAGCGCCGGTCAGCTTGAAGTCGCCATGCCGGAGATGGACAAGCTGCTTGAACAGGGCATTGTGCCGGACGCCGTGATGTCACTTAACGACCCGAGCGCACTTGGTGCGATGGCGGCTCTGCAGGAGCATGGCATGCTGCAGGATACGGCGGTTTACGGCGTGGATGGTGCTCCCGAAGCGAAAAGCATGATCAGCGAGGGCGCTATGACGGCGACAGCGGCCCAGTCACCCATTCGGCTGGGGCAGATTACCGCGCAGACGGTCTACGCCATCTTAAACGGCGAGGACTACGAAAAGGAAATTACAGTTCCGGTAGCACTGGTGACCAGGGACAACGTAAACAGCTACGACATGGACGGCTGGCAGTAGGGGGGACGGTATGGCACAGAGTTTGCAGTTTTTCCGCCGGATTATGCTGCTGCTGAATATCACCGTGTGCGTATTCCTCGCATGGGTGTTCGGCATGACGCCGGTGCTGGCGGCGCGGCAGTCGGACGGTGTGGCGTTCACGCAGAATTTAAGCGCGCTGCCGGCCAAGCCGTGGACGCTGACCGTAGCGATTCTCAGCATGGCGGCGCTCATTGTGGTTGGTGTACTGCGCAGACGCAGCTATCATTTCGTCGGCTGGACCGAGCCGTTATTCGCGCTGTGCGTGATTTTTGCGCTGCATCTGGACTACAACGGCCTGCTGCTGTATGTGGTTGTGGATTTGATCGACGGCCTGCACGGCAGAACGCGCCGCCGGTTTCTCGGCGTCATGACGGCGCTGTTCCTGCTGACCGGTTTGGGTGCCTTGCAGGGAGCGCTGCACACGGTTCCGTTTTCGGAATATCTGCTGTATTTTGACATGCACACGCGGCAGCTTTTGCAGAGCACGGTGGATTTGCTGGGCGCACTGCACCTTATCCTGTTCGTGGTGTACATGGTGGTGCTCATCGGGCAGAGGACCGAGGAAAATTCGGCAATACGCCGTCTCAACGGCGAACTGGAACAGGCGAACGATCGGCTTTCGGTTATGAACGAGCAGCTCAAGGCTTACGCCGCCGAGAGTGAACGCATGGCCGAAACGCGCGAGCGCAACCGCCTTGCCCGCGAGATTCACGACACGCTCGGCCACGCACTGACCGGCATTACCGCCGGTGCGGACGCATGTCTGCAAATGCTGGAAATCTCGCCCGAGATGGCGAAAAAGCAGATGGAACGCATTGCGGCTACCGCTCGTGAGGGCATGAATGAGGTGCGCCGTTCGGTGCGGGCACTGCGGCCGGATGCACTTGAGCGCATGCAGTTAACAGATGCGATAGCGAAGCTGTGCACCGAAATGCAGGCGACTTCGCAGGCGGAGATTATGCTCGATCTGCAGGCTGAGGATCTGCGGCTGTCGCCGGACGAGGAGGACGCGGTGTACCGCATCGTGCAGGAGAGCATCACGAATGCTATCCGGCACGGACACGCAACCGCGGTGCGTGTGCGCATTGCAGCGGAGGAGCGTCGGCTTGGCATAACGGTAGCGGACAACGGCTGCGGCTGCACGAAAATTGAGCCGGGATTTGGTCTGCGGCACATGCGCGAGCGGCTTAAGCTGTTAAATGGCACGTTAAAGGTGAAGAGTGAAAACGGATTTGAACTGCACGCGGAAATTCCGTTAAGATGGGGTGATGTATATGATTAAAGTGCTGCTGGCAGACGATCAGGAGCTGATTCGGGAAAGTTTAGGCTTTGTTTTGAACGCACAGAGCGATATTACCATTGTCGGCATGGCGAAAAACGGCCGTGAGGCCATCGAACTGGTGCGCAGCGAAAGGCCGGATGTTGTGCTGATGGACATCCGCATGCCCGAGGTGGACGGCGTAGAGTGTACGCGGCTGATCAAGTCGGCGTACCCGAATATCAAGGTCATCGTGCTGACCACGTTCGACGATGACGAGTATGTGTTCAACGCTCTGCGGTTCGGCGCGTCCGGATATCTGCTCAAGGGTGTGTCTGTTGCGGATTTGACCAATGCGGTGCGCGAAGTCGTGCGCGGCGGCTCCATTATCGCGCCGGATGTGGCAAGCAAAGCCTTGCAGATGTTCGCGCGGATGGCCAAGGGCAACCTCACCATCGGTGTGGACGAAAAGCAGACTGAGGATTTGCAGGATAACGAATGGCGCATCATCCGTGAGGTCGGTGCCGGACTGTCTAACAAGGAAATCGCGGCTGCGCTCTGCCTGTCCGAAGGCACGGTGCGCAACTACCTGAGCAGCATTCTCAGCAAGCTGGATCTGCGCGACCGCACGCAGCTTGCCATCTGGGCGGTGCAGACCGGCGTAGCAGGCCGTCCGTTTGGAGGTCCGCAATGAAGGGGCTGGCGAAGCGTCTGACAGCGATCATCGTGCTGACAGCGGTGTGCCTGACGATGGTCGTTTACAGCCGCACACGTCCAGTCGAACTGCGACTCGGCTTTATGGCGGGCAGCTACTGGGATGCGCCAAACGGCAACTGCTACGCCGTCATCGACGCGGCGATCGAGCGGTTCGAGCGGGAGCACCCGAATGTGCACGTCACCTACACAAGCGGCATCCTCAAACGGGATTACTCGGAGTGGCTTATCGACCAGTACCTGCTCGGCAGTGAGCCGGATGTGTTCCTCGTGCTGCCGGAGGATTTCGGTGAGCTGTGCGAACTCGGTGCACTCGCGCCGCTGGACGGCTATCTTGCGCAGGATGAGGCGGTGTCCGACACGGATTTCTATCCGGCGGCGCTGCAGAGCGGCGCGGAGAACGGCGTGCAGTATGCGCTGCCGTATGAGTGCGTACCGACGCTGATGTGCGTCAACAAGACGCTGCTCGAAAGCGAAGGCATTGCTGTGCCGTCCGGTGACTGGACGTGGGAGGATTTTTACAACATCTGCACCAAGGTCACGCACGATACGGATAGTGACGGCGAAATCGATCAGTTTGGCTGCTATGGATATACCTGGCAGGATGCGCTGATCGCGAACGGCACATCACTGTTCACTGAGGGCGGCAGCAGCTGTCTGATCTCTCTGCCGAGAGCCGTGCAGGCGGTGGCGTTTGCACAGCGGCTGGACAAGCTCACGGCAGAGACCGCGCCTTCTGCGCGGGACTTTGACGAGGGCAGGGTGGCGTTCCGGCCGTTCCTGTTCTCGGATTACCGGACGTATCAGCCGTATCCGTGGCGCATCAAGCGCTACTCGGATTTCTCGTGGGACTGTATTCCGATGCCGCACGGTCCGGCGGGCAGCAACAGCTCGGAGCTGAGCACCGTGCTGGCCGGTATCAGCAGCCGCTCGGCACATACAACGCTTGCGTGGCAGTTTCTGCACGAGCTGACCGCCAATGCGGACAATCAGTCCATGCTGTTTACGGATTCGCACAGCGTGTCCGCGTTGCGGAGCGTGACTGACTCGGAAAAAACCCGTCAAATTCTCCGGCAGGACACACCAGGCGAAAGCCGGTCCGGCGTGGAAATGCTGTCGGATGTCATGGAGCAGGCGGTGGCGGCGCCGCGGTTCCGCAATTACGATCAGGCGCTGCTGTTGACCGAAGGATTGGTACAGACCGCGATGGAGGATGAGCATAATTTGTCACTCCAGCTGCAAAGAGTACAGCACGAAGTGCAGGAATATTTACAGAAAAACTGACGATATCGAACGCGATACGCGCTCTGTTTGTGCAACACGCACAGACAGAGCGCATTTTATTTGCATATTTTGATAATCAGCATGACATTTGTCATAGAAAAACAGGACGATTATCACACGAGGGTCATGACAAAATACAGATTTCACGCTCCTCCAAATCCGGTATACTATGCTCAACAAACAGGAAAGAGGGAACGGAAAATGAGATACCTGATTTTAGTCAGCCACGGAACCTTTGCACCGGGCCTGCACAACGCGCTCGGCATGATGGCGGGCAGCGACCGCGAGGACATCCGCTCGACCAGCCTGCTCGACGGCATGGACGTTGACACCTTCCGTGTCAACTTCGCAGAGCTGGTTAAGGACATTACCGCAGAGGACGAGATCATCCTCACGGCGGACATCATTGGCGGCTCGCCGCTGACAACTGCACTCGATGTGCTCACCGAAAAGGGTCTGCTGGGCAAAACGCTTGCCATCGGCGGCATGAATCTGCCGCTCGTGCTGACGGCCGCCTTCGCGGATGCGGAGACACCGCTCGATGAGCTGGAACAGGAACTGACCGGCGAGGCCAAGGACCAGATCAAGCGGTTTGATCTCGGCGGCGATGAAGACGACGATATTTAATAAAAATATGAGAGAGCAGTATTAAGGAGGAAAAAGTTATGTCAATCTCTTTTATTCGTGTTGACGACCGTATGATCCACGGCCAGACCTGCACGCGCTGGGCGCTCGAGTATCCGTGCGACGGCCTCATTGCCGTAAACGACAAGGCGGCTACCACGCCGGTGCTCAAGGCGGCGTACAAGAACGCCAGCGACAAAAAGACCTTCGTGTGGACGCTCGACGAGTGGCGCGCCAAGTGCGGCAAGGTGCTTGCCAGCAAGGATCGCTACTTCCTCATCACCAAGGACCCGATCACGATGAAGAGCATCCTCGTGGATGACGGCTTTGATCCCGGTGAGGTAAAGACGGTTATCATCGGACCGTGCAACGACCGTCCGGGCGCGACCAAGCTGGGCAACAATCAGGCGATCACCCAGCCGGAGGCGGACGCACTCGAGGCCATTATGCAGAAGGGCTACGAAGTAGAGTTCGCGCTCATCAAGGAGGCCGCCATCGGCAACTGGAAGAAGTTCCGCGGTCAGTTCGGCTACTAAATTCTATTTCACAAAATAAGTTAAAAGAAAAGAGGGAGAACTTATGCAAGTTCAAGTTTGGCAGGCTGCATTGTTCGGATTGCTCGCATGTCTGGCATCCATGCCCGGTCTGGGCGGTACGGTGCTCGGCAACTACACGTTGGGCCGTCCGCTGGTAGCGGGTCTGATCGTCGGCCTCATCATGGGTGACGTACAGACGGGCATTTATCTCGGCGCGGCCATTCAGGTCGTATACATCGCACTGGTAACGCCGGGCGGCACGGTTTCCGCTGACGTTCGCGCGATCTCTTACATCGGCATTCCGCTTTCCATGGTTGCCGTGCATTCCATGGGTCTCAATCCCGCATCCGCTGAGGGACAGGCAATGGCGGTAACGCTCGGTTCGGCTGTCGGCACCATCGGCACCGTGCTGTTTTACGGAACAGCTACCGTAAACCTCGTTTGGCAGCATATGGGCTGGCGTGCTCTGGAAAAGGGCGATCTGCGCAAGCTGTATGTGGTCGATATGGGTCTCCCATGGATTTCCCACATCCTGTGCTCGTTTATTCCGACGTTTATCATCACCAAGGTCGGCACCAGCATGGTAGATCTGATGAAGGCCTATCTGCCGATGGACGGCGTAGCGATGAAAACGCTGTTTACGGTCGGTTCGCTTCTCCCGGCAGTCGGCATCGCTATCCTGCTCAAGCAGGTCGCGACCAAGCCGGTTGATATTCTGGTATTCGTATTCGGCTTCACGCTGGCCGCGTGCATGGGCCTTAACCTGATCGCGGCATCTATCGTCGGCGGTTTCTTTGCGGTCATCAACTACCGCATCAAGATCCTTGCTTTGCAGAAAGCCGCTCCCGCAGCTGCATCTGCTGCCGCAGCGGAATTTGACGACGATGAGGAGGAGATTTGATCATGGCAGAAAAGAAACTTTCCAAGAAAGCGCTGAACAAATCGTTCCGCAACTGGTTTTACGGCCATCTGACCTGCTTTTCGCAGGAGCATATGCAGACCTTCGGCTACCTGTGCGCCATGCTGCCGCTGGTAGAGGAGCTGTACGACACTAAGGAGGAGCAGACCGAAGCTCTCAAGACTTATTCCGCATTCTTCAACACCGAGCCGCAGCTGGGCACCGTCATCGTCGGCATGACCGCCGGTCTGGAAGAAGCCAAGGCCAACGGCGAGGACATCGACGGTGAGATGATCAACGGCATTCGCGCCGGTCTGATGGGACCGGTGGCCGGTATCGGTGACAGCCTGCTGGTTGGCACGCTGATTCCGATTCTGCTGGGCGTTGCGCTCGGTTTATCCTCTGGCGGTTCTCCGCTCGGCGCGATCTTCTACATCATCGCGTACAATGTCATTCTGACGCTCGGCATGCGCCTGCTGTATTTCAAGGGCTATGAGCTTGGCGGCAAGGCGGTTGAAATGATCGTCGGTGAAAAGGCGAACGCCATCCGCGAGAGCATCATCATGCTCGGCACGGTCGTTATCGGCGCAGTCGCCGCAAGCTGGATCTCGATTACAACGCCGCTTGTCCTGCCCGGTGACATTTCTCTCCAAAAGGATGTGCTGGATACCATATTCCCCAAGATGCTGCCGCTGGCTACCGTTATGCTCTGTTACTGGCTGATGAGTAAGAAGAAAATGGCACCGACGACCGTTATGCTCGTGCTGGTCGGCATTGCGCTGGTCGGCGTGCTGGTTGGATTCTTTGATCCGCAGCTTGCATACTAAAATCGTTTCACTCAGACTATATCACACTTTCACCTCTCTGGCCGCTGAACGAAATCGTTCAGCGGCCGCCGTACAGGAAAGGAGTTTTCTCAATGAACAAGACCGCATTACTGCACGAGGCCAAACAGCAGCAGCAGGCCCTTCGGCAGCTTTCCCTCTGGAAGCGAATCGCTATGCTGCTCTCCTCCTGCGCGGCGGTGCTGGCATGGTGGGGCATCGCGGGCAGCGGATTGCGCTTTGCGGGCGGCGTATGCGGCGTGATTATCGCGCTGGTGTGCGCGGTCTGCGCGGCTGTGATCGGACTGGGCATCCGCAACGGAAACCGCAATGTCGCCAATATTTTGTCGGCGGCAGAGCAGTCATAAAGGAAGAAATGCAATGAATCAACAACAATATCGGTTGCTGTGCATAGATATTGACGGCACGCTTCTGAATTCCGCGCACAAGCTGCCGCTCGCCAACCGCGAGGCTGTGAAGTCTGCGGCGAAGAACGGCGTGACCATCTGCCTGATGAGCGCACGACCGCCGCGGGCGGTGTTCCCGATTCGGGATGCGCTCGGCGTGGATGGACCGCTAGTGTGCTGCGGCGGAGGACTTATTCTCTCGGGCGAAAACCGGCTGGCGGACAGCCGCCTGACCCGCGCATGTGCGCAGGCTGTCCTGCAGGAAACGCAGGCGCGAGGTATCCACTTGAGCGTTTACCGCGACCTCGAATGGCTCATTGCCGCCGAGGATGAGTGGAGCCGTGCCGAGGCGCAGATAACCGGCGTACAGCCGACCGTCGCGCCGTTGGAGACTTTGTTTGCAGACTGGGGCGACGCAGGCGCGCACAAACTGCTCTGCATGGGCGAGAAATCGCAGATTGACGAAATGATTCCGGTACTGGAGGCAAAGCACCTGCCGATGACGCTTGTGCGCTCCAAGGACGAATATCTGGAGGTCATACCGGTAGGCGCGGGCAAGGACACGGCCATGCATGTGCTGTGTGATTCGCTGTACATCTCGCCCGACGAGGTGATCGCGCTCGGCGATCACGACATTGACGCGCCGCTGCTCCGCGCTGCCGGACTGGGCATTGCAGTGGGCAACGCTTCTCCGATTGCACGGGCAGCCGCCGACGAAGTGACCGCTTCGTGCGACGAGGACGGCGTGGCGTGCGCCATTTATCGCCATATCGGGGGAGGTACAGGCATGAAATACCGTTTGCTCGCGCTCGATCTGGACGGCACACTGCTGAACTCCCGCAAGGAGGTAACGCCCGAGGTCAAACAGGCGCTCCGGTGGGTCAAGGAACGCGGCGTACACGTTGTGCTCTCGACCGGACGCATTGTCGGCGAAGCGGCGGAGTTCGCCCGTGAGCTGCCCTGCGAGGATTTGATGGTCACGGCGGGCGGCACGGCGATTGCCACTGCATCGGATGAGCGCATTCTGCAAAGTTGGGACATGCCGTGCGAAATCGGCGCAAAGGTGGTCGAGACGGTGCAGAGCCGGCCGGTGCGCGTGATGATCTATGTTGGCAGCAAAATCTATATCAATGAATATTCCAACCGCGATTTTGTCGCAAATTACCGCGTAGAGGGCTTTCATGCGAACAAAATCGTCGTGGAGGATATCGCCGGTGAGATTCGGAAAAACCATCTGAACGTCACCAAGGTGTACGCCCTCGGCGAACGCGAGGTGCTCGAGCAGGCGCTTGCGGAGATTCGGCCGCTGCCGGGTCTAACGATCACAAGCTCCGGCTCGGACAACTTTGAGATTCTGCCGGCCGGTGCGGACAAGGGACGCGCGCTCACCCGCTTAGGCGAGATGCTCGGCATCACGCCGGATGAAATGGTTGCCATCGGTGACAGCGACAATGACGCGGAAATGCTTCGCGCAGTCGGGATGCCGGTGGCGATGGGCAACGCGGATGCGGCGCTCAAGGATCTGGCAAAATACATCACCGCAGACTGCGACCATGACGGCGTAGCACAGGCGGTCTATCACCTATTCAAATAACACAAGAGGAGGAAGAGACATGCCGTTTATGACCATTCCGGAAGCTGCGGTTTTATGGCACATTTCCGCCGCCGAACTGCGGCAGTTTTGCGAAAACCATGCGATTCTTGGCGCGATACGCGTGCATCAGCGCTGGTTTATCCCGGAGGACGCGGCCTGTCCTTCCGAAATCCTTCCCGTATCCTGAACCTTGTCGGAGGTCTTTCCATGGCACAAACCGATCTGCAAATCCACAGCAGCCTGACTGCAGGCGGTGAGCTTTCGCCGCGTGCACTGGCCGAACGCTGCTGTGAGGAACGGCTGACGCTGGCGGCTTTGACCGACCGGCGGGCAGTCAGCGGTGTGCCGGAATGCATCTGGCGCGGCGCACAGCTCGGTGTGCGCATTGTGCCCGGCATTGAACTCGACTGCCGCTGGCGGGAACGGGATTTTCTCACGCTCGGCATCGGCATTGACATCACCTGTCCGGCGCTGCTCGAGATTGAGCGGACGCGGAACGATTCGGTGCAGTCGTTTGCAGCCGAGCAGGCGATTCACACGATTCACGAAGCAGGCGGACTGGCCGTGCTCGTGCCGCCGAATGAGATGGACGACACCTTTCCGGTGGCGGCATTCGACGGCATTGCAGCATACGGCAGTCACAGCCAAGCAGATACCGCGCGGTATCACACACTGGCACGCAGACACGGTTTGATCGTCACCGGCGGCAGCGGATTTCTCAGCGAGGACAAGCCGCCGTATCGACCGGGTACAGTGGACTTTTATGGACACGAACCGCAGGTTGCAGCGGCATTTCTCGCCGCAATCCACCATTTGAATGAAGAAAAAAGGAGTTTTCATCATGACAGCATTTGAGTACACCATTACGGATTCCATTGGCATTCATGCACGTCCGGCAGGCATGCTGGCGAAGGAGGCCGCGAAATTTAAAAGCAAGGTTTTCCTGCATTTCGGTGATAAAAAAGCGGATGCACGCCGCCTGATCGCCATCATGGGCATGGGCATCAAGCACGGCAACACCGTTCGCGTGGAAGTGGAAGGCGAGGACGAAGCGGAAGCGGCAGCGCAGATCGAGGCATTTTTCAAGGCGAACCTGTAAGGAGTGAGCGAGATGGAGCAGATTTTCGGCAAAGGCGTATCCAAAGGCGTAGCGGCAGGCCCGATCAGCTTTTACCGCAGAGCAAGCGGCGTCATTCCGCGCCATGAGGCGAGCGACACTGCGGCAGAGCTGGAGCGATTCCGCGCAGCGCGGGAAACGGCGAAGGAGCAGCTCGCAAAGCTGTATGACAAGGCACTTGCTGAGGCCGGTGAGGACGCGGCAATGCTGTTCGAGGCGCACCAGATGATGCTGGACGATCTGGATTTCGTGGAGAGCATCGAGGGTATGATTGAGAACGACCGTGTAAACGCCGAGGCCGCCGTCAGCGACACCGGTGTACAGTTCGCGGAAATGTTTGCTGCGATGGACGACAGCTACATGCAGGCGCGTGCAGCGGATATCCGCGATATTTCCGCGCGGGTGATCGGTATTCTGACCGGCAAAGGCGAAAGCGGCATCGTGTCCGATGTGCCGTGTATCGTGGCGGCAGATGATCTTGCGCCGAGCGAGACCGTGCAGCTGGATAAGGCTCTTATTCTGGGCTTCATCACGGCAGGCGGCTCGGCGAACTCACACACGGCGATTCTGGCCCGCACGATGGGCATTCCGGCCATTATCGGTGCAGGAGATGCGCTGCAGCCGGAAATGGAGGGCAAGTACGCCATCATTGACGGCCAGACCGGCGAGGCGGTTATCGAGCCGGATGACGCCGAGCGCGAGCGTCTGCTCAAAAAACAGGCCAAGGAGAAGGCGCTGAAAGAACTGCTCGATCGACTCAAGGGCAAGCCGAATGTGACCAAGGACGGCCGGAATGTGATGGTCTACTGCAATATCGGCTCTCCGGCAGATATTGATGCGGTTCTGCAGAATGACGGCGGCGGCATCGGCCTGTTCCGCTCGGAATTTCTGTACCTGCAGGGCAGCGACTATCCGACCGAGGACGAGCAGTTTGAGGCTTATAAGACGGTCGCGGAGCGCATGGGCGGCAGGCGCGTTATCATTCGAACGCTGGACATCGGCGCGGACAAGCAGGCGGACTATTTCCACCTCGATAAAGAAGAAAACCCTGCAATGGGCCTGCGTGCCATCCGCATCTGCCTGACCCGTCCGGAGGTGTTCCGCACACAGCTGCGGGCGCTGTACCGCGCATCGGCATACGGCAAAATCGCTATCATGTTCCCGATGATCACCTCGGTCTGGGAGGTACAGGAGATCAAGCGCATCTGCCGCAACATTCGTGCGGAACTCGCGGAGGAAGGTGTGCCGATGGCGGACAAGGTGGAACTCGGCATTATGATCGAGACGCCGGCCGCCGTCATGATGAGCGCAGAGCTGGCGCGTGAGGTGGACTTTTTCTCGGTCGGTACGAACGATCTGACGCAGTACACGTTGGCGGTTGACCGACAGGGTGTGGGTCTCGACCGGTTTTTTGATGCCCATCATCCGGCGGTGCTCCGCATGATCCGCATGGCAGCTGAGAACGCGCACAAGGCCGGAATCTGGATCGGCATTTGCGGCGAACTCGGCGCAGACGCGGAACTGACCGAAACCTTCCTGTCGATGGGTATCGACGAGCTTTCGGTTTCGCCGTCGGCGGTGCTGCCGCTGCGGTCGGCGATTCGCTCGATTGATACGACAACACTGGCTCCGCTGGAATTGTAAAAAAGGATAAAAGCAGTGATATGCTTCCAAATTGGAAAGGTATCACTGCTTTTTATTCCAAATGCCAGCGCACGAGATACGTCACCGTGTACTCACCCTGATAACCGGAACGTGCTCGCTGAAAGCGCATTTGCAGCTGCGCGTTAGAGGTTTGCGTCTCAGATACGATCGGCTCTGCACCGGTGGTGAGGAAAATATCGAGTGAGATACGGGTTTTGCTCTCGTCCGAGTCCACGACGATATGGTCAACGAGCGCCTTGGACATCTCACGCGAGAACCCGCAGCTCATCTGCCACCGTTCCTCGATGGTGCGGCGCAGGTTTTCCACCCGCCGGATACGTTCTTCCAGTGTCTTATCTGCGTTCTGTAGTTCTGTTCGCTGCTGCTCGAGGGCGGCAAGCTGTTCGTTGCAGGTCTCGTTGCGCTGCTTGAACTCGTCGTTGGAGAGCGCACCCGCAAGCACCAGATCGAGCAGCTTGTCCTTGCGGCGGGTGACCGTTTCGATTTCCCGCTCGACTTGAGCAAGCGCAGGTGCGTTGTCCTGCCGGGCGGCAAAGGCGCGGAGATTGTCGATGTACTCCTGCACGGCGGCTGAGCGCTCGTCCGTCACCTGCTCGAACACGCGCTCCAAAATGCGGTCCAGCTCGTGGCTGTAAACCGTCGGGGAATTGCAGCCGCCGGTTTTGCCCTTTTCGCGGTACAGCCTGCAGTTCCAGCACTCCATTTCGCCGCGGATTTTGCTTTTATACACATGCCTGTGGAAAGTTGTGCCGTGCCTGGCACAGATCAGCTTGCCGCTGTAGGCGTAGCGATTCTGAGATGCCTGCGCGTGCGCCTTCATGGTCTTGCCGCGTGAGGCAAGCAGACGGTTAGCCTGCTCCCACAGTGCTTCGGGCACGATGGCAGGCACACGGTCGTCCTCATGCACGAGCCATTTGTCTGCACTCAGGCGGTAGCTGCGCTTGTCGCGGTAGTCGCGTGAGGCGTACCGCCGACCGGCATAGCAGCCCTTGTATTTCGGGTTGCGTATCATGCCGTACAGCGTGGAGTAGGTAAGCGGCTTGCCCTGCCGTCCGCGTACACCGCGGCTGTCCAGGTCGTTGGCAATGGCGCGCAGACCGAGGTCTCCGGCAGCGTAGCGCTCGAACACCTCACGGACGACGGCGGCTTCCGGCTCGACAATCTCCAATTGCCCGTCAACCTTGTTGTACCCGAACAGATTGTTCTGACCGAGCAGCACGCTGTTCTCCTGTGCACGCTTAAAGCCGAAGCGCGTGCGCTCGGACAGCTTGCGCACCTCGTCTTGCGCGATGGAGGACATGATGGTGAGCCGCAGTTCGGCATCCTTGTCAAAGGTGTTGATGTTGTCGTTCTGAAAGTACACGCCCACGCCGCAGCGCAGCAGCTCACGCGTGTAGCGCAGGCTGTCGAGTGTATTTCTAGCGAAACGGCTGATTTCCTTGGTGACGATGAGGTCAAAGCGGCCGCGTTTCGCGTCCTCGATCATCCTGAGAAACTGCTCACGTCCCTCGACAGACGTGCCGCTGATGCCCTCATCCACATAGCCTCCGGCGAATGTCCAGCGCGGATTTGCGGCGATATAGTCCTCAAAATAGCGTTTCTGGTTGCCGAGACTGTTGATCTGCTCGTCTTTGTCGGTCGAAACGCGGGCGTAGTACGCCACAGCAAGCTCGGTATCGAAAATGCTGCGGCCCTGTGCCTGCATTTCGTCCAGTCTGCGGACGTCCATTGGGCGGCCTCCTTACGGCGTGCTGTGCAGTCGGGTCAGCTTGTCCGTCTGCACATGGCGGACAAAGTCGTGCTCGTCGCGGGTGATGCAGCCGCTCCTCAGCATTTCGTCGTTGAGTGCGAGAATCTGGTAGATCTGCGCACACAGGAAATTGTTGGTCATGGAAATTCCTCCTTCTGGTAGTTAGGATTGCCGTGATGCGGGCGGTTTAATCATAAATATGTATAAATAATATATCAATACAAGGCGCGATGGATAAACGTCTCGAAAGTATTTCATGACACTGTTTTTCACCTTGTTCGGCTTATGCAGAACCGTTTTCGGCGCGGACTGTGTGACTGTGCACGCACTTGACTTTTTCACATAGATATGGTTATGATATGCAGCAATCGAGCAAAGGTGCTTCACAGTGCCTTTGCTCTTTTTATTTGTGCGTTTGCGGCGGTGCTCTGCATTCTGCTGGGCAGCAATCGCTACATGGTGGACTGCGTGCAGCAGGAGGCGCAGGCGAAGGATGAACTGGTGTCTCTCATTGCGCTGGGGCAGCAGCTTGCCGATGCATCCGACCTGCTGACAAATGAGGTCCGCGCGTATGCCGAAACCGAGGATATCACCCATTTGAACAACTATTGGACCGAGGTTCTTGCCACCAGACAGCGAGACGCGGTAATTCAGACACTGGAAAAACGATCAGCTGCCGGATGAAGAAGCCGCGCTTCTGGCGCAGGCCAAGCGCTGCTCGGATCTGCTCATCGACACCGAGACCCGTTCCATGCACCTGATTCTCGCTGCGGCAGAGCAAAATGCAGATGATTTTCCGGACGAGCCGCTGCACAGCTACGTCACCCGTGTGACGGAAACACCGCTTTCCGGTGCAGATACTGTGCTTTCCGCTGTGCAAAAGCGCGAAACCGCCCGTCAAATCCTGTACGATGCGGCGTATGAGCGGGCCAAGTATGAAATTATGTCGCCCATCGAGCAGTTCCGGCAGCAGACCTCAGATCGTTTAAAAAACGAAGTCGCACGCGCGACCGCCGGACGCCGCACCGCCTCCGAGGTGCAGATTTTCTGTCTGCTGTGCTCACTGGTGCTGATTGCAGCGGTGCTGTGGCTGCTGATGCGGCTGTATATCGTGCCGCTGCGCCGGTACACGGATGCGCTCTCCGGTGCGGCAGCAGATCGGATGCGGGTGTGCGTTATGCCGTGTGGCGCGAGCGAACCGTACCGGTTCGGACAGATGTTCAACCGTCTGCGGGCGACACTGGAACGCGAACTGGAAAACCGCCGGACAGCTCCAAGATCGAAGCAGGCGCGCTGACGTTTGAGGCGGTCGTGTTCGACCCGACGGCGCTGCTGCACGCCGCGCGCGATATGCTCGAGCACAGCGCGCGTCAAAAGGGGTTGACGCTGAAATTGGATATTCAGGGAAAGCTGCCGCAGGCTGTCAGCGGCGACCCGACCCGTCTGCGGCAGGTGCTGGTCAATTTGGCAGGCAACGCGGTCAAGTTCACCGAGCACGGCAGCGTCACCATCGCCGCCAAGACCGTGCAGCAGGATGAAAATGGTGTCACCATTGCGTTTGCGGTCGCAGATACCGGCATCGGCATCCGTGACGAGGATCAGGCGCGTATCTTCGAGCCATTCGAGCAGGCAGACAGCAGCGTGACACGCAAGTACGGCGGTGCCGGTCTGGGACTGGTTATCGTGCGGCGCATTGTGGAAACAGCGAGCAGGGGCACGCACAAGCTGACACTTGAGAGCAGGGAAGGCATCGGTTCGACATTCCGGTTTGCAATGGATTTTGCATTGGCGGAGCCGGTTTCTGCGGGCGCACAGCTGCTCGGCGGAGTATGTGCGGCTGCATCTGGAGCATGGCCGTCCCGCGAACGCGCGTGCGCTGCTGCATGATCTCATCGGACTTGCGGGCAACCTTGGGTGCGACGCGCTGTCGGGTGCCAGCCGTGTGCTGCTCGACGAGGTGCACCACGGCAGAATGAACACGCTGCCGCAGTTTACCGAGGTGTTCGACCGCACGATAGAGGAGCTGCGGTCGTTTGCGGAAACCCAGACCGAACCGCTCGGAAAACCGATGGAACAGGCCGCCAGAAAGCTGAAAAAGCTGGTGGAAAACTACGATTTCTCCGCCGTGCAGTGGTTCGAGCAGCATGGCAGCAGCCTGCGGCATACCATGCCGCCCGAGCGGTTTGCGCGGCTGTCGGAAGCGCTCGAGCGCTATGATTTTGAACGAGCGGCGAAGCTGCTGGACGAAAAAGAGGAGTGAGGACATGTATCGCATTTTACTGGTCGAGGACGATGAGGCGCTGCGCTATGTGTATGCGCACATGCACGCATGGCAGGAGAATGGGGTTTGTCTGGCGGCGCAGGCCGTCAACGGCAAGCAGGCGCTCGAGCAGATGGACAAGGAGCGTTTCGACCTCATTGTGACCGACATCCGTATGCCGTTCATCGACGGTCTGGAGTTATTGCGCGAGCTGCGCCGACGCGGGATACAGACGCCGGTCATTCTGGTCAGCTCCTACGGCGAGTTTGAGTACGCAAGGGAAGGACTGGTGCTTGGTGCGTTCGACTACATCGTAAAACCCTTCCGCGAGAAACAACTGAACGCCGTACTGAGCCGCGCGGCGCAGTCGCTCTCGGCGCACACGGACGAGGACAGCCAGTACGCGCTCGTGCGCGAAACCTTCGAGACTCTCGGCATTCCGGTGCAGGAGGACGGCTTTGTGCACACGCTGGCAGCGTTTCTGGCGGCACACCTGAATGGCGTGATCACGATGGAGCAGGCCGCCGAGCATCTCGGGCTGAGCAAGGACTATTTCGGCAAGCAGTGCCGCAGTCACACCGGAATGGCGTTCGGTGCGCTGTACAATCAGGTGCGGGTGGCGTATGCAAGGCAGCTGCTGCGGCTCATCTGCAAAGCGCCGGATATCGACCGCGCGTATGCGCCGAGCGACCGCAAGTTTGTTTCTGACGACAATCTGTTTCGCATTCAGGCATGGATCATCAGAGAACTGGCAAAATCAAAGCCGTGCATCATCATCGGCAAGTGCGCCAACCATATCCTGCGGGATCGGGCAAACGTGCTCAGCGTGTATGTGGAAGCGCCGCGCAAGACCTGCGTGGAGTCTATCATGCAGAAATCCGGCGTAACCACGGAACAGGCAAACGAATTGATCGTCAAAACCGATCAGTACCGCGCAGAGTATTACAAATACTACACCGGCGGCGACGACTGGACCAATCCCACGCTGTATGACCTGACGGTGAACACCGGCAGGCTGTCGCGCGAGGACGCGGCGCGGCTGATCATTCAGGCGGCGCGCATCAAGTTCGGTGAGGACGCTTTATACTAAGGCAACACCGCACAATTAAAGCTGCGGCGCTTTGCGGAAATTTTGTGCCCTGACTTTGGCTTCGGTTCCTTGCGCGAGTTCCGTCCGCGCTGCCGAGATTTCACGGTAATACGTCAAGTATTACCGCAAAACCGTGCCTCGTCAGTACGCAAAATTTACTCGCAAATCGCTCTTGTCCAATTATGCGGTATTGCCCTAAGTAAACAAGATTCGACAATGGGGTCGATCCGGGACGGCAGGTGCCGTGCGGGTCGGCTTTTTTCATTTCTAAATCCGTTATTAAATCCCGTAAAGGAGAGATTTTATATGAATTATTCCCTGCTTCGCAGACTTTCGGCAGGCGCGGTTTGCGCCGCACTGCTGGCAACCATGACCGCCTGCGGCGGCGGTTCCTCTGCACCGGCGGCAGACAGCGCGGATTCCTCCGCGGACGGCGGCACCGTAAAGGTCGGCCTGCTGCACTCGCTGACCGGCTCGATGGCGATTTCCAAAACGTCCGTGCGTGGCGCGGAGGTGCTTGCCATCGACGAGATCAACAAGGCCGGCGGCATCAACGGCTGCCAGATTGCGTACGTCGAGGAGGACGGCGCATCCCAGCCTTCCACCTTTGCTGCCAAGGCCGAAAAGCTGATCGACAGCGATGGCGTAGCGACCATCTTCGGCTGCTGGACCTCCTCCTCGCGTAAGGCGGTAAAGCCGATCGTTGAGGACTACGACGCACTGCTGTGGTATCCGGTGCAGTATGAGGGCATGGAGTCCTCGCCGAACATTGTGTACACGGGCGCAGCACCCAATCAGCAGATCGTTCCGGCCATCGAGTATCTGCTCGATAAGGGCTACAAGAATTTCTTCCTGCTCGGCTCGGACTATGTGTTCCCGCGCACCGCGAATATGATCATCGAGGCGCAGGTCAAGGCCGCAGGCGCGAATGTAGTCGGTGAGGAATACGCCGACATGGATCAGACCGATTTTGCCGCTATCATCGCCAAGATCGAGGCCGCAAAGCCGGATATTATCATTAACACTCTGAACGGCACCGGCAACGTTTCCTTCTTCAAGCAGATGAGTGAGAAGAACTACACCGCAGAAACCTATCCGACCATGTCTTTCTCCATTGCAGAGGAGGAGGTAGCTACCATCGGCGCAGACATCCTCAAGGGGCACATGGTTTCCTGGAACTACTATCCTGCTGACCTCGCTCGGACTTGCCATCACGTTCGGACTGATGCGCGTCATCAACATGGCGCATGGTGAGTTCGTCATGATCGGCGCATACATGACCTACGTCACCCAGCAGCTGTTCGCGGCATTTCTGCCAAGCTCCATGCGCGACTGGTACTACATCGCAGCGCTGCCGCTCGCCTTTGCGGCGACGTTCCTGCTCGGTACGGTCGTAGGCTCGACAGCTATTGGCGGCGCAAGCATTTTCGCAGAAAACTACACCTCGGCAACCATTGCCAAGGCAATCGTGCTGCTGCTCGTGATCGTATTCCTGCAGAAGCGTCCGCAGGGTCTGTTCACCATTCGCAGCCGCAGTCTGGATGATTAAGGAGGGAGAAACCGATGAAACTGCTCAAAAAGCAGGGCATGAATCTATGCCTTGCCGTAATTGTTGCCGTGCTGGCGGCCATGCCGCTGCTGCTGCAAAGCGGCGTGCTGACGGCAAGCTCGACCATCCTGTACCTCGGCAAGTGCATTGCGTTTGCCATTGTTGCCATGGGACTTGACCTGATCTGGGGCTACACCGGCATTCTGTCGCTTGGCCACGGCCTGTATTTCGCACTCGGCGGCTACGCGATGGCGATGTACCTGAAATTGCAGGCGACCGGCGGCAGCATCACGGATTTCATGCATGTCGGCGGGCTGACCGAGCTGCCAATGATCTGGAAGCCGTTTCAGACCCTTCTGGGTGCGATCATCATGCTGTTTGTTGTGCCGACTGTCGTTTCCGGTCTGATCGGCTACTTTATTTTCAAAAAACGCGGCAATATATTTCTGTTGTTCTACGGTGCGCTGCTGCTGATGGTGCTCACCTACGTTCTCTGCCGTTTCCTCACCACGCACAAGTTCGGCAAGCTGCTTGTCGCTATCCGCGACGGTGAGAATCGCACCTATTTCTCCGGCTATCAGGTCAGCCGTTACAAAACCTTCGCGTATGTGTTCTCTGCCATCACGGCGGCTGTGGCAGGCGCGGTGTTCGTCAACTTCAACGGCTCGATCACGCCGTCGCAGATGACGATTTCGTACTCCATCACCATGGTGATATGGGTCGCTGTCGGAGGACGAGGACCATCATCGGTACGGTCATCGGCGCGTTTCTCATCAATCTGTGTGAGTACAACCTGTCCTCCGGCGGACTGGTTGACATATGGCAGTACATCATCGGTGCAGTGTTCGTGCTGACCATCCTGTTTATGAAGGGCGGTCTGGTCGGTCTGTTCTGCGAGCAGATTCCGGCGCTGCTGCACAAGGAACGCAAGCCCAAGGTCGATTTGACGCAGAAGGCGCAGAAAGGAGCATAAATCATGGCAGGAAACAGCACAGTGCTGGATATCAAGGATATTTCGGTCTGCTTTGACGGCTTTTACGCGCTGACCGAGGTCAATGCCGCCGTCAAGCGGCACTCCATCCACTTTTTCATCGGACCGAACGGCGCAGGCAAGACCACGCTGCTCGATATCATCTGCGGCAAGACCAAGCCGACCGCAGGCAGCGTTATCTTCCATCCGGAGAGCCGCGCGGATGTGCGCCTGACCGGTATGCCGGAGTATAAAATCGTCCGCGAGGGTGTCGGCCGCAAGTTTCAAGTGCCGAGCGTGTTCGGCAGACCGACAGCAGACGAGTTGGCGCAGATCGACCGCGTGCTCGATAAGGTCGGTCTGCTCGACAAGGCGCAGACGCGGGCGGGTTCTCTGGCGCACGGTCAGAAGCAGTGGCTCGAGATTGGCATGCAGCTTGTGCAGCAGCCGGAGATCATCATGCTCGATGAACCGGCGGCAGGCATGGGCAAGCCGGAAACGTTCAAAACCGGCGAAATCCTGCGTGAGATTCAAAAGGGGTGCACCATCATCGTCATTGAGCACGACATGGACTTTGTGCGGCAGGCGGCGGACATCGTAACCGTGCTGCACGAGGGCAAGGTGCTCACCGAGGACACGGTGGACGAGGTGCTGGCCGATGCGACCGTGCAGGCGGTCTATCTGGGACGCGGCAAGGCCGCAAGCTGAGCGAAAGGGCGTGAAAACAATGCTGAAAATTCGAGGACTGGAAAGCTGCTACGGCGAAAGCTGTATCGTGAGCGGGCTGACGCTCGACGTACCCAAGGGCGAGATCGTCGGTCTGATCGGGCGAAACGGCGTGGGCAAGTCCACCACGCTCAAGAGCATCATGGGTCTGGTGAAAACGCCGCATGGCGCGATCGAACAGGACGGCGAGGATATTATCCGCCGTCCGACCTACGAGCGGGCCGCCGCCGGACTGGGTTATGTGCCGCAGGGCCGCGATATTTTCCCGCAGATGACCGTGCAGGAAAATCTGGAGCTGGCGCTCTATGCGCAGAAAAAGCACGGCAAGGTGCCGGATTACATTTACGATCTGTTTCCCATTCTGCCGAAGTTTGCCGCACGGCGAGGCGGCGATCTTTCGGGCGGTCAGCAGCAGCAGCTCGCCATTGCGCGTGCGCTGGTCGCGGACCCGAAGGTGCGCATTCTCGATGAGCCGACCGAGGGCATCCAGCCGTCCGTTATCGCGGACATCGGCACGGCGATTCAGCGCATCAACAAGGAACTGGGGCTGACCGTGCTGCTGGTTGAGCCGTATCTCGACTTTGTGCTCGAAAACACCACACAGCTGTATGTGATGGAAAAAGGAGCGCTGATTTACAGCAGTGCGACCGTTGAGGCAGACGGCGCTTACATTCAGCGCCTGATGACCGCATGAGCGGGGGGCAGCTGCCGGAAAGCACGGCGCATATCCTCATCGTGGACGACCTGCCCGACCATCTGGCGTTTGCGGGCACGATCCTGCGGCAGCAGGGCTACCGCGTGCACGCCGCCACAAGCGGATGGGCGGCACTCGCATTCCTCGAAAAGCGTCGGCCGGATTTGATCGTGCTCGATATCCACATGGAGGGCATAGATGGACTGGAGCTGTGCCGCCGCATCAAGGAAAACAGGCAGACAAGCGAAATTCTGGTAATCTTCGTTACTGCAGAGACCGCACCCGAGGTTATTACCGCCGGATTTGACGCAGGCTGCTGTGATTATGTTCCCAAGCCGTTTGTACGCGCAGAGTATCTCGCGCGTATTTCGGCGCATCTGCGCATTGCGCGGCAGAACAAGGCGCTTCGCACGGCGTATGAGGAGCTTGATCGCTTCTGTTCGGCTGTGTCACACGATTTGAAAAGTCCGCTCAGCGTTATGTGCATGCTGCTGAAAAACATCATCAGCAATGCGTTTAAGTTCACACGCGGGCGTGAAAACGCAAAGATCACCGTCACGGCAGGCGAGGAGGACGATTTCACGGTTATCGCCGTCCGCGACAACGGAGCAGGCTTTGATATGCGGTATGCCGACCGGCTGTTCCGGATTTTTCAGCGTCTGCACGACGACAGCGAATTCGAGGGCACGGGCGTCGGTCTGGCAATGGCGCAGCGTATTATGGAGCGGCACGGCGGCAGAATCTGCATGACCGGCGAAGTGAACAACGGTGCGACTGTGTTTTTTGTATTTTCCGCAGGAATAAATCATAGAATCAACAAAAATTAGGAGGGCTATTTATGCATATCGCAAGCACATTCCGCAACGACACTGCTGCCGGACTACGCATTCCGTGCCGTAGAAAATGCGCTGACCTCCGGTGCGGCCGGTCTCATTGGCTGTGCGTTTGTGTTTGTATTTGCGGTGCTGACCGGTGCAATCCTAACGCGCACGGCGAAAGTCGCAGCCTGACCGAAAGGAGCGAAAATCATGCGATTAACTCCGCGCGAGACCGATAAATTATTGCTGCATCTGGCCGGAAATCTGGCAAAGGAACGCCGTTCCCGCGGTGTAAAGCTGAATTACCCGGAGACCATTGCGTACATCTCGAGTGAGATTGCCGAGATGGCACGCGGCGGCAAAACGGTGGCAGAACTTATGCAGGAAGGCCGAAAGCTGCTCTCCGCCGACGACGTGATGGACGGCGTGGCTGAAATGATTCACGAAATCCAGGTCGAAGCCACCTTCCCGGACGGCACCAAGCTGGTGACTGTGCACGATCCGATTCCGGCAAAACAGGCGCTCATTCCGGGTGAGGTGCTGACCGAGGGCGGCACCATCTGCCTGAACGAAGGCCGTCCAACGGTTGAAATCAGCGTTACAAGTACGGCAGAACGTCCGATACAGGTTGGCTCACACATTCACTTTTTCGAGGTCAACAAGCGTCTGCGGTTCGACCACAAAGTTGCCTGGGGTATGCGGCTGGACATTCCGTCCGGCACGGCCGTGCGCTTTGAGCCGGGCGAGACCAAGACTGTGCGGCTGGTTAAAATCGGCGGCACGCGTGAGGGCTATGGCCTGAACGGACTGGTGAACGGCTCGTTTGACGACTTTACCGTGCGCGACACCGCATTCGCGCAGGCCAAATGGCAGGGCTTTCTGGGATTGGAGGACGAGGACAAATGATCGAGCTTTCCCGCAGAGATTGCACACAGATGTACGGCCCGACGATGGGGGACCGTGTGCGTCTGGGCGATACCTCACTGCTCATCGAGGTGGAAAAGGACCTGACTGTGTATGGCGACGAGGCCAAGTTCGGCGGCGGCGAAAGCCTGCGCGACGGCATGGGACAGTCATGCACGCACACGGACGAGGAATGTCTGGATACGGTCATCACGAATGCGCTCATCGTGGACTGTACGGGCATTTACAAGGCGGATGTCGGCATTAAGGACGGCAAAATCTCCGGCATCGGCAAGTCCGGCAATCCGCATATTATGGATGGGATCACACCGGGCATGATCGTAGGCGCATCTACCGAGGCCATTGCAGGCGAGGGGCTGATTCTGACCGCAGGCGGCATTGACAGCCATATCATTTCATTTCCCCGACGCAGGTGCGCACGGCACTGTATTCCGGTATCACGACCATGATCGGCGGCGGCACCGGTCCGGCAGACGGCACGAACGCCACCACCTGTACGCTGGATGCGTTTCATATTACACGCATGCTGCAGAGCGCGGAAGATTTACCGATTAACGTGGTGTTTCTCGGCAAGGGCAACTGCTCGACAGCAAGTCCGCTCGCCAAGCAGATCGAGGCCGGTGCCGCCGGACTCAAGCTGCACGAGGACTGGGGCAGCACGCCTGCCGCTATTGACTGCTGTCTGTCGGTTGCGGAGCGGTACGATGTGCAGGTATCCATTCACACAGACACGCTCAACGAGACCGGCTGTGTTGAGGACACGATAAACGCCTTTCACGGACGCACGATTCACACCTATCACACGGAAGGCGCAGGCGGCGGACATGCGCCGGACATTATCCGTGCGTCGGCGTACGATTACGTTCTGCCGTCCTCGACCAACCCGACTATGCCGTATACGCGCAACACCATCGATGAGCATTTGGATATGCTGATGGTCTGCCACCACCTCGACAAGTCCAATCCCGAGGATATTGCCTTTGCGGATAGCCGTATTCGGCCGGAAACCATCGCGGCACGCTGGACACGGACTGTGCCCGCAACGACAACAACCGCGTCAAGCGGTATATCTCCAAGTACACGATCAATCCGGCGGTGACGCACGGCATTTCGGAATATGTCGGTTCGGTCGAGGTCGGCAAGCTGGCTGATCTGGTGCTGTGGCAGCCTGCGCTGTTCGGCGCGAAGCCGGAAATGGTGCTCAAATGCGGTACGATTACGGCTTCCCGCATGGGAGATGCAAATGCGTCCATTCCGACGCCCGAGCCGGTGGTCTACACCGATATGTTCGGCGGACACGGCAAGGCACTGTCGCAAAGCTGTGTGACGTTCGTCTCCAAGTGGGCGTATGACCACGACATTGCCGAACATCTGGGACTGGAGCGAGTGGTACTTCCGGTTTCGCACTGCCGCGACATCAGCAAGCGTGATATGCGCCATAACGACACGCTGGCAGACATTCGGGTCGATCCGGAGACCTATACGGTGACGGTGGACGGCAAAAAGATTACATGTAAGCCGTTCTCTGAACTGGCACTCGCACAGCGGTATTTTCTGTTCTGAGGAGGAAAAAGCGACATGATCGCAGAGCATATTTTAGGCAATGTACGGGACGGCGTGACCGAAACCGTCGTCAATATTCCGTTTGAGTGGTTCGAGACCGAAAAGAAGCGCATCGCCAAGACTGCCGAGGACGGCACGGAATTCGGTGTGTGCGTCGGTGAGCCGCTGCACGATGGCGATATTCTTGCACGGGAGAACGGCAAGGTGTATGCGGTGCGGATTGCACCGTCGCGGCTGATCGAAACGCGCGTTTTCACCATGCAGGAGATGGGGAGGCTGTGCTTTGAACTGGGAAACCGGCATTTGTCGCTCAAAATCGAGCCGGACCGCGTGACCGTGCTGTATGATGAGCCGACGCTGCTGTATCTGCAGCACCTCGGCTTTGACGCGTATGAGACGCACGCGGCCAAGTGTGTGCCGCTGCGTCAGCTGGAAGCACAGCGCGTTTTCCGCAGCTGCTGGACGCTGTGCGAACCGCGCTTTCCGTCATCGAGGATGAGATCGGCATAGGCGGTCCGGCGTTTGACATTTTCGCCATGCAGCACGAAACACTCTGTTCGAGACTGTACATGAGTTGAGGAGAATCAGTTATGAGCTTTGTAAAAATCGGCATCGGAGGTCCGGTCGGATCGGGCAAAACCGCACTCATCGAGCGTTTGACCCGCCGTATGAGCAAGGAATACAGCATTTGCGTCATCACGAACGACATTTACACCCGTGAGGACGCGGAATTTCTAATTAAGAACTCCTGTCTGCCGCCCGAGCGCATTATTGGTGTGGAGACCGGCGGCTGCCCGCACACCGCCATCCGTGAGGACTGCTCGATGAATCTGGAAGCAGTGGATGAGATGGCGGGGCGGTTCCCGGATGTGCAGATCATCTTCATCGAGTCCGGCGGCGACAACCTGTCTGCAACGTTCAGTCCGGACTTGGCGGATGCGTCTATTTACGTCATTGATGTGGCGCAGGGCGAGAAAATTCTACGCAAGGGCGGTCCGGGCGTGACGCGCAGCGACCTGCTCGTCATCAATAAGACCGACCTTGCACCGCTTGTCGGGGCGAGTCTGGAAGTGATGGCGTCCGACAGCGCACGCATGCGGGAGGGACGCAAATTCCTGTTTACCAATTTGGTAAGCGGAGAAGGACTGAATAAAGTCATTGCGTGGATCAAATCCGACGTGCTGTTCGAGGGCAAGTGATGGAAAGCCGCATTTTTGTACAGACAGCGCGGCAAAACGGCCGCACACAGGTCGAGGATATGTATTTCACCGCGCCGTACAAGATCATGCGGCCGCTGTACAATGGCGGGCATACCGACCTGATTTTGATGCGGCCTCGGTGGGTCTGCTCGCGGGCGACAGCATCAACGCGCAGTACACGTTCGGGGATGGCTCGGATGTGTCCGCTCGAACACAAGGCTTCGAGAAGGTATTCAACACCGGAGACAGACAGGCACGCAGACACATTTCCATCGAGGTTGGAGAGAATGGGCGCGTGTGCTTTCTGCCGCAGCCGGTCATTCCGTTTGCGGGCAGTGATTATCGCGGCAGCATGACGGTCAATCTGCAGAAAAACAGCCGTTTTTTGTGCGCGGATGTGTTCACCTGCGGACGCACCGGCTGCGGTGAGCGGTTTGCCATGCGGCGGTTCGAGAACCGGCTGCGCGTCACGTTGGATAATCGACCGGTGTTTGCAGAGCATACACTCGTGCAGCCTGAGAGACGCGGCTATACCGGACTGGGGCAGTGGCAGGGATTTATCCATCAGGGCGTGCTTTATACCTATGCGCCCGGAAAAGAGGACGAAATCTTTGGCTTTGCGCGGCAGAAGGATATCCTGCCGGACGGTATCGTCGGTGCAAGCCGCGCGGTGCAGGGCATATGTGTCCGTGCGCTGGCTATGAGCGGCGATACGCTGTTCCGGTTCTTTGAGCGGTTTGAACAGCTGGTGTGAGCAATAACCAAAGGCTCCTGTGTCACAAGACACAGGAGCCTTTTGCACCACTGCGGAGGGACACAGCGGCGCTGTCTAACGGCAGCAGTGCACGGGGAGTCGGACGTTATGCACCAATGCCGAGAGGCGAAAAGATAAGGTACATGATCGCAACAACTGCCGCACCGGCAATCGCCCAGACCTTGCCGCTCTTCCAGGGGGTCATATCCATGACCTTGGCATCCGGCATCTCCCACGCCAGCTGACGCGGACTTACCTTGATGCAGATTGCATAGATGATGCACTCGAGGACGAACAGCGCGAATACAACGTACAGATAGTGGAACCGGCTGAAGAACGGGATGACCTTGGTCAGACCGTACAGCACGATGTGGACCGGAATAACAATCTTTGGGGCGATGGCAGGCGCCTTTTTGCTCAGCAGACCGAACAGAACAGCGGTCAGCAGCGGCATGGAGAAGAAGCCCCAGCACTCATTGATGAAGTTCATAATGCCGGTGCCGAAGAACATAACGAACGGTGCAATGGCGATGGAAACCACGCCGACAACCGTACCGAAGATCTGGCCGACCTTAACGACCTTGTTGTTGGAGGCCTGCTTGCCCCAGATGGGCTGCCAAACGTTCAGCGTGAAGATAGTGGATGCGGAGTTCAGCACCGAGTTGAACGAGGACAGGATCGCGCCGAACATAACGGCTGCAAAGAAGCCCATCAGCGGCTTGGGCAGCACTTTCATAACGAGAAGCGGGTACGCCTGGTCAGCCGCCATGCCGACCGAGGTGTCCATCTGGCCGTTTGCAGCCAGCAGCTGGAACGCGATGATGCCCGGCAGAACGATGACAAATACGTCAAGGCACTTGAAGAAGCCGGCCCAGATCGCGCCCTTCTGGCTCTCAGCGAGGTTTTTGCCGCCGAGCGAACGCTGGATGATGGACTGGTTGGTCGCCCAGTAGAACAGGTTGTTGACGAACATACCGGTCAGCAGCAGCGGCCACGGTACTTCCGGCGGAAGTGCATTCGGCGCGGACCATGCGTTCATCTTTTCCGGCGTTGCGGAGATGAGGTGATCCAGACCGGCCATGAAGCCGCCGCCGTCCAGCTTGCCGAGGGCAAGAATGCCGAGGATCGGGATAGCGAAGCCGCCGATGATCAAACCGACGCCATTGATGGTATCCGAGTAGGCAACGGCTTTCAGGCCGCCGAATACCGCATAACACATACCGATGATGCCGGTGCCGATGCAGATGAGGGTGATGGCGCTGAAATAGCTGATGCCGAACATACTCTCGAGGTCGAAAATCTTAACCAGTGCGACCGCACCCGAATACAGGATGGTCGGCAGCATAGTAACGACATACGCGATCAGGAACAGCAGCGAGAACAGGCGCATGGTGAAGGTATCGTAGCGCATCTCGAAGAACTCCGGGATGGTTGCGATGCCGCCGCGCAGCAGCTTGGGCAGGAACACGAACGCCAGCACGATCAGCGCGAACGCCGAGGTGGCCTCCCATGCCATCGTACTCATGTTGCCCGCAAACGCCTGTCCGTTCGTGCCGACAAGCTGTTCTGCGGAAAGGTTGGTCATCATCAGAGAACCGGCGATAACGATGCCGGGCAGTCCGCGTCCTGCGAGGAAGTAGCCTTCCTTGGTGGACAGGTCGTCATCGCGTGTTTTCCACCACGAGAGCACCGCGACAAGCACGGTGAACGCGATAAAGGTTGCGACAGTAAATGCCATTTTGTTGTTTTCCCCCTTGTTTTTTTTACTGTGTGGGCTGATTTTTGGGCGCGGAAAACCGCCTCCCCCTTTTGAAGAGGCGGTTTTCCGCGGTATTTCGTTGGTGCGAGTTTGATTAAGAGGTTCCCAGGCGCTTTTCTACCTCAGCGCGGCGTTCTGCGGCGTTGTCAGCCGTTACAACGGTAGCATCAGTTGCAATGAACTCATCCAGCTTTTTGCCGTTGAGCGCATCGACTGCGGCCTGCACGCCGAGATAACCAACATCGTAGCCGTCAACGGCGACGGTCATGGTCTCCTGACCGGCAAGAATAGCATCAATGCCCGCCAGATTGCCGCCGACGCCGACAAAGATGGTGTTCTTGTACGCCGGAAATGCGGCTGCTGCACGAGCGGCACCGGCTGCCATATCATCGTTGTTCGCTACGATGATGGATACGCCCTCCGGATGTGCCTGAATGATGGCCTCCATGCAGGTAACGGCCTTGTCCGCTACGCTGTCTGCGTACTGCGTTTCCGCAGAGAGATACTCGCCGCCAGCTTCTGCAATGCCCTGCTTAAAGCCTGCAATGCGTGCCTCCGAGGTGGAGTCGCCCTGCACACCCATGATGCCGATGGCGGTAATCTTATCCCAGCCCTTATCCTTTGCTGCCTCAACAGCGGCCTTGCCGCCCATTGCGGCCAGCTCCTCATTGTTGAAGCCGACAAAGCTGAGCACCTTGTCCGAGTCGATGGCGGTATCAATCGCCACGATTGGCAGGTCGGTATTTGCAATTTGTGTTGCAACGGTTTCCGCCTGAAGCGGCGCAACCACCATTGCATCACAGTCATTCGCGCTGAGCGTGGTTTCGATCATGGAAAGCTGCTCGTCATATGCGGTCTCCGAGCTTGCACCCAGAACATCAACAGTTACGCCCAAATCCTTGCCGGCCTGCTTGCAGCCGTTGCCGACATACTGCCAGTACTCGGATGCGAGCGTTTTCAGAATGACCTTGATATGGTAATCCTGCTGTGTGGTCTGGTCGGCCGTGTCACCGCCGTTATTTGTCTTTGCGGTGCTGCCGCCGCAGCCTGCGAGTGCGCTCATCAGCATTGCACTGGACATCAATACAGCAAGTAATCTCTTTTTCATAATCTTTTCCTCCAAAATCAGTTCTTTATCTTTTTTCTTTACTTTTGAGAGAGTTGCCGGAGAGAAGAGAGAGGTGCTGAGAAAACAGCGTTGGTTTTATTCGTAATCGACCCAAGCAGAGCCGTTATTTGCGGATTCTACGCACTTTTCAATCCACTTGATACCCTGTGCGCCGGCCTTGACATCCGGATACCAGAAGTCGCCGTAAGCGCCCTTGTCCGCGTCAGCCATAGCGACTGCGAAACGTGCATACAGGTTGCTCCACGCCTCGAACAGACCCTCGGCATGGCCGCCGCCGATACGATCCTCGACACGCGCCTCGTCGGTCAGGTAGCCTGCGCCGCGCTCGAGCACGCGGGACGGCTCGCCTTCTACCTCGTACAGCATCTGGTTCGGGCGCTCGTCATCCCACTCGAGGGATGCCTTGGAGCCGACCACGCGGATCTTGTGGTAGTGGCGTGCGCCGCTGTTGATCGAGCTTGCCCAGCAGTATACCTGCGCGCCAGCCTGCACATTTTCGCTGCCCTTGAGGTTCATGATAACGAAGGCGTTGTCCTCCAGCTCGCGGCCCTCAACGAAGGAACGCTTGGTGCACATCAGGTTGTCGATTTTCATATCCGGGATCATCGCCTCGATGATGAACAGCGGGTGCGTGCCGACATCACCGAGTGCGAACGACGGACCTGCCTTGGACGGGTCAAAGCGCCACTTTGCGGACGGCACCTTGTCCTCGATCTTGAAGTTGTAGCCGCCGAACGCGAAACTCATATTGATAACGCGGATTTCACCGAGATCGCCGTTTTTGATCATCTGGCGCGCCTGCTGGATCAGCTGATGGCCGGAATAGCCGTAGGTCACGCCGACAACGCGGTGCTTTTCTTCTGCCAGCTTGACCAGCTCGTCTGCCTGTTCAGAGGTGAAGCACAGCGGCTTCTCGCAGACAACGTGCAGACCGGCTTCGAGAGCAGCCTTGCAGACCTCGTAGTGCATGCCGTTCGGCGTTGCGATGGAAACGGCCTGCACGCCGTCCGGGCGCTTTGCCTCCTCAGCGAACATGGTCTTGTAGTCCGGGTAGCAGCGATCCGGATCAACATGCAGCTGCTTGCCGAAGTCCTTGCCGCGCTCGGGATCGATGTCGAACGCACCGGCAACCAGTTCAAAGTTGAAGTCGCGCAGTGCCGCCGAGCGATGGATGTAGCCGATCTGGCTGCCGCGGCCGCCGCCGACCATGCCCCAGCGAATGGGATTTTCTACTCGTTTTTCACCGTAATACATAAAGAATCCTCCTTAAAAACTACATGAATATTAAATATTGTGTTTGAACTATTGAGAGAGTGGAGCGGGAGCACGGGAGAGAAGGGCCGTGCTCTCGCTCCTGCGTGATTAGATTTCGTAGCCGACCGACTTCAGATAGTCTACACTGGCCTTGACATCGCGCAGGCTGGTGTCCGAGTTGCGCGGGTCGCGCTCCTGCTCGATGGTGATGTAACCGGAATAACCGATATCTGCAAGCGCCTGCTTGATGGCCGGATAGTCGAGCGAACCTGAGCCGATGGGGCACATGGCGCCCTTGCCGCAGCCGTCGAAGAAGCGGATGCGCTCACCGAGCACTTGACGGTAAACGGTTTCGTTTACGTCCTTGAAGTGGACGTAATCCAGCTTGTCAGCGTACTTTTTGAGGTATTCTACCGGGTCCATGTGCGAATAGTACAGGTGACCGGTATCCAGACACAGACCGGCAACCTCGTACGGAATATCGCGGACAACCTTTGCAATCTCGTCTGCAAACTCGATGTAGCCGCCTGCATGAGGATGGATGACCGGGCGCACACCCCATTTGTTCGCGCGTTCACATACGGCGCGGACGTTGCCCATGAATCGCGCCCATTCCTCATCGGAAAGACGCGGCGCGGTGTCCGGATGGCCTGCGGCGTAGTCGCGCTCATCGTGTCCCCAGTCCATAACGGTCATGTACGGCGTGGGGAACTTCTGGCCGTCGTGGGTCTTGAGCACCGGCAGCTTCGGGTCGGTGATCAGGCGGCAGATGTCGTCAACCGCGTGCAGCACGCTCTCCTGATTGTCCGCGTCGAGCAGATCATGGAAAATGGTGCCTGCCACGATGGCAAGACCGTTCTTGCGAAGCTCGTTGGCTACCAGTTCTGCGTCAATCGGCAGGTAGCCGTAGGGGCCAAGCTCGATGGCGCTGTAACCGGCTTTACCGGCTTCCTCCAGTACGCGCGTCCAGGGCGGTAAATACGGATTCTTGGGGTCATCCACACCCCAGCAGCAGGGTGCACCGCAGATTTGAATGCTCATAATTGAAAACTCCTTTCGCTGTTTCCGTGAAGTTTTTGTTCTTTTTGATGATTTTATTATACTATTCCGGCGAATATGGTGTTTCTTTGTTCTTGCGTTTTGTTTTGTGAAAACTCTCGAAATATTGCACAAAAAGCAGGGGTATCAATTTGGTTTATACGGATTCTTGTGGTCTGCACCAAAATACGATATACTATACCTATATTCACACAGGGGGGAGAGTATGGAAGAAGGAGTACGTTTTGTATCCGGTCAGATGCCGAGTCTGCTGTACGCCACCAAGCAGATCGTAGCGGCATCGACTATCACACGCGCCATCCATCGGCATGAGCGGTTCACGGAAATGCTGTATGTCTATCAGGGGGCGGGTCAGTACATCGCGGGCGGCTACAGCTATCCGATCCGCACGGGGGATATCTTACTATATAATCAAGGCGATCTGCATGAAGTCACCTCGTCCCTGCAACACGAGATCGGCACGTTCTGCTTTGGCATTTCCAGTCTGCAGCTGTGCGGACTGCCGGAAGGGCATTTCACCAAGGCAGAAAACGGATTTGTGCGTCCGGCGATGGACGAGATTGACCACATGCAGTCGCTCAGCGAACTGATTTACGAGCACGCGGAACGGAGAACGTCCTACTCGGATGAAATCGTCGCACAGCTGCTGCCTGCGCTGGTGCTGCTGTCGGCCAATCTGCCGCCGGATGCGCGCGCCGCCGATCAGCCGCATAATCTGGTGCTGGCGAACCGCATTCGGCAGTACATCGGCACGCATTTCACCGAGCAGCTGACACTCGAGGATATTGGGGAGGCGCTGTCCATGTCGCCGTATCATCTGGCGCATATTTTCAAGGAGATCACGGGTATGTCGCCCATCCATTATATGATTCGCTGCCGTGTCGGTGAGGCGCAGAACCTGCTCATTTCCACCGATTACAGCGCAACGCAGATTGCCGCCATCGTCGGCTACACCAACGTAAACCACTTCAACGCCATTTTTGCGAAGCTGGTCGGTCTGCCGCCGATTCGGTATCGCAGGAAGTATCTGGAGAATATGCAGGGCAGCAGACTGCAGTAAAAGAACCTTGTCAAAGAATGCAGCGGATTCTTTGACGAGGTTTTAGATATTCTACAGGAATTTTATAATGGTGCGGACGATGCTCGTTAAAAAATCAGGACGGAAGGCTCGAGAGACCTTCCGTCCTGATTTTATTAGAGGGGTGTTGTCTTAAGGTTTGGTTTGGAAATTTCTATCTGAGTGAATAGGTAGACTGTGTGAGTTTAGTCGATTCGCTTTACCAGATCCTCCGGAATCTTGGCAGTGCCCTGACCGTAATACTGGAATACGTCAACCATCTGCTGAATCTGCGCGTCGCTCATCTGCTTGATCTCTCCGTTGACGCAGGCTGCGCGGGCAGCCAGATAGCATTTTGCGGCTTCTTCGAGGTAGACCGCAGCGTACAGCGCCTGATTGAGGTCCTTGCCGACCGTCATAACGCCGTGCTGAGACAGGATAACGGCATGACCGTTGCCGACGTACTTAACCGTATCAATGCCCATATCGATCGAGCCTGCAGCCGAATACGGCGTGATCGGCACATTGCCGCCGGCGGCATTGGCCAGTGCGGTAATGCATACGCGGAACTCGGTCAGGCCCGGAATGAGCGAAACCGCAGTCGCATACGGCTGGTGGGTGTGGATAACGGCGTTGATGTCCGGACGCTCGCGGAAGATATGCAGGATAGCCGGTGTGTCGGACGAGGGCTTGCGGGTGCCTTCGATGACATTGCCGTCGATATCCATGACGATCATATCATCCTCGACCATCTTCTCGTACATCATGCCGGACGGCGTAACGAGAATTTCGCCGGTCGGCATGCGCACGCTCAGGTTGCCGCAGGTCAGCGATACCAGCTCATAGCGGTCGAGCAGGATACCGGCTTCGATGATTTCTTTTTTCATTTCCGAAAACATGGTGAATTCCTCCTAAAAAATCGTGAGCAGCTGTTCCGGTCTGCGGACGATGAATTCCGGATGGTAGGGCAGCAGCATTTCGAGCGGCTGATAGCCCCATGCGGCAGCAGCGGCTGCCGTTTGCGTGTTGCGTGCGGTCTGCATGTCCACATCGGTGTCACCGACATAGAGTATCTGCTCACGCGGTATGCCCAGCTGCTCAAGCACAGGGTCCATCGAGTGCGGATCGGGTTTGGAGATGGTCTCCGGCGTCTGTCCGACGCACAGCTCCATCGCATCTCCGAAAAATCGGTAGATGAGCGCACAGGCAACGGCGTTGGGTTTATTCGTCAGAACGGCGTTCTTGATGCCGCGGCGGTTTAGCTCCGCAAGCGTTTCACACACCCCTGCATACGGCTGGGTGAGATAGGTGAAATCGCTGAGGTACGCGGCGCAGTCGTAATCGCGTATCGCGGGCTGAAGTGCGGCAACCCGATCAGGCGGGCAGCCGCCGAGCTTCAGCAGCTTATGGTAAAACTCCGCGATAGAAAGGCGGCACAGGTCACGGCACTCGTCGAGTGTAATGCCGTGAAAGCCGAAATGACGAAGGGACTGGTTACAGTAATGGTGAATTGTCGGCAGGGTATAGAGCAGCGTGCCGTCCAAATCCCAGACGCAGGCGCGAAAGCCCATTTATACCTCCAGGAAGTCTACAAAGCGAACGGCTTCCAGATCGGACTCTGCAACGCCGAGCTTCTTGCCGGTCAGGTCCTCGACAGCGGATACGAGGTGCATGGCATCAATGCCGTACTTCTTCATCAGATACATTTTGGACGCACCGTGCGGATAGCCCGGCAGGCCGATCTTGACCAGACGCTTGCCCAGTCCGTTCTCTGCGATAACATCGGCAACAGCGGAGCCGAGACCGCCGATATCCAGATGGTTTTCGATGGTAACAACGCCGTACTTGCTCTTATTGATGGCCTCGACGATAGTCGGGTCGGTGAACGGCTTGAGGGTGGAAACGTGCATATGCTGTACGGAAACGCCCTTTTCCTTCAGAACTGCGGTAGCGCGCATTGCTTCCTCAGTGCAGATGGAGGAGGACAGCAGAACGATGTCATCGCCTTCACTCAGCACGCGGGCACGGTTGAACTGCATCGGCTCGTTTGCCGGGAACAGGCGCGGAACTTCCTTGCGAAGCATGCGGATGTAAACCGGACCGTTGTAGTTGTATGCCAGATCGAGCACGCCTTCGATTTCGGTTGCATCACCGATGTCGAAGATGGCCATGTTCGGCACCGTGCGCAGTACGCCGATGTCGTTGATGGACTGGTGGGTAACACCGCCCGGCGTGGTAATGCCCGGCACAAAGCCGACGAATACAACCGGCAGATTCGGATAAGCAACACTCATTTCCAGCTGATCGAGGATGCGGCGATACAGGAATACCGCAAAGGTGTGCAGGAACGGACGGTAGCCTTCACGGCACATGCCGGCTGCCCAGGAGCACATGTTCTGCTCAGCGATACCCATGGTCAGATAGCGGTCCGGGTAGGTCTGGCGGAACTTTTTTACTTCGCAGGAGGAGCCGAGGTCGGCCGACATAACCAGAACCTCCGGATGCTCGGCTGCGAAGCGAATCATATTTTTTTCATGTGTATTAACTTCGATCTTCATTTTGAACTCCTTCCTTCTCACATCTCGTCATAGATCTTCTGGAATTCATCACGCTCGTCAGCGCCGATGCGGATAAAATGCATCGAACGCGGCTTTTCGAGCGGCTTAACGCCGGTCCAGCCGTGCGTGCGTGCGATAACAACGAGCGGCTTGCCCTCATGCGGGGTCTCACATGCTTTGCAGAAGTCCTCAATGTCATGGCCGTTTGCCTCAACGCAGACCGCGCCGAACGAGGTGAAGCGGTCGATCAGCGGCTCCTCGGTCATCTGATCCTCAATCCTGCCCTCAACCTGCTGGTCGTTTGCATCGATTACAACGATGAAATTATCCAGCTTGTAGTAACCGGCTGCCTGAATGCACTCCCAGGTCTGACCTTCCTGCAGTTCACCGTCACCGAGCAGAACATAGCACTTGCCGGTGTCGCCGCGGCGCTTGCGGGCATGAGCCGTGCCGCCTGCGATCGAGATGGTCTGGCCGAGCGAGCCTGCGGTATTCTCAAATCCGGGGGAGTGCTCCGCACCGATCATTTCCATGTTCCAGCCGTCTACATTGAATTTGTCCATGCAGTCCGGGCTGATGCGGCCGGTCTCTGCCAGTGCGGCGTAGATAACCGAAGCATAGTGGCAGCAGGATACGAAGAAACGGTCCTTATCCGGTGCGGGAGCGCCGTTGTAAGAGGAGCCTCGCTGATAATCCATATTATCCGGCCCCGGAACGCCGGGGAACGGAATCGGCTCCCAGCTGCCGACGGACGGACCGAGGTTCATCACACGGGTGTACAGGGAGGCAATGATTTCTGCCGACGAGCACGCCTGTGCCAGATAGCAGCCGCCGGTTTTCAGTGCAACGCCGAGAATCTGCTTGCGGATTCCGTTAGCGACCGCCTGAATATCGGCGGTGGAATAATTTTTTTCACTCATAAGAGCATGACTCCTTTCTGAATCCAATACCTATACGAACAGCCGGTGCTGTGGGTTGTGGTGTCGATCTCTTAAAAACATTATTTCATATACAAGCACAAATGTCAACGATAGAAAACTTGTCATTTGTGCCAAAAACGAGTTGATGAAATTAGTCAAATAGTGAAAAACGACGATTGAAGCGCGGAAATGGCTTGACGAGACTGTTTATGTTGCCTATAATGAGATAAAAGGAATTCGGAAAACAGTTCACAACAATGAACAAAATTTCAAACATTCCCGCGAGTTCCATGAAAGGAAGATGAATTATGAAAGCTGTTGTGAAAACGGAGACCGGTTTTGATCGTATGCAGTATACAGATATTCCGGAACCCAAAGCGACCGGAGATCTGGTAAAGATCAAGATCGCGTACTCCGGTATCTGCGGCACTGATCTTCATGCGTTCAAGGGCACCTACGCGAGCACTAAGCCGCCGGTTGTACTCGGCCATGAGTTCTCTGGTGTAGTCACCGAGATCGGTCCGGACGTAAAGAATGTTAAGGTGGGAGATCGCGTTACCAGCGAGACCACCTTCAAGACCTGCGGCGTATGCCCGATGTGCAAATCCAAGGATTACAATCTGTGCGGCAACCGGCAGGGTATTGGCACCCAGATTAACGGCTCGATGGCTGAGTATCTGGTCAGCAGAGAGGAAAGCGTTCACGTCCTGCCGGATAACGTATCGCTGCTGAGTGCCGCGCTCACTGAACCGCTTGCGTGCGGCGTACATGCTGCTATCGAGAAGGGCAATGTACAGCCTGGCGATATCTGCGTGGTATTCGGTGTCGGCGCAATCGGCCAGATGGTTATGCAGGTGGCAAAGAGTCAGGGCGCGACCGTTATCGTTGCCGGACTGAGCCACGATGCGGAACGCTTTGAGATTGCAAAGAGTGCAGGCGCGGACCGCTGTGTTGATCAGCAGACCGAGAACATCAAGGATATCGTGATGGAGATGACGAACGGTGTCGGTGCGGACAAGTGCTTTGAGTGCTCGGGTGCGGTTCCGGCAGCCAACAAGGCGCTTGAACTGGTACGCCGCAAGGGCACAGTTGTACAGATGGGCGTGTTCCCGCAATCGCATGAGAGTATCTGGACCGACCTGATCCTGCATCACGAGATCAACTATGTTGGCTCCCGCAGCCAGAAGCCGTCCTCGTGGGTCAAGGCTCTGGAGCTTTTGGCGGCAGGCACAGTTGTACCGGAAAAGATCGTCACCTCAATCGATCCGCTGGAGAAATGGCGCGACGGCTTTGACAAGATGATCCGAGGCGAAGGTGCCAAGGGTGTTATCGTGCTGGATGACAGTCTGCAATAAGCAATTCCACGACGGATAAAGAATGAACTGATTATGATAAAGAAATGAGAGAAAAGAAAAAACCAATACCGCTTGTACGGTATTGGTTGATTCTTAAAAGGGATGCTTATTCGGGTACGGCAACGCCTTCCATTTCCAGCATGCGGCGGGCGAGTGCCTCGTCCGCGACCAGTACGTTGATGTACTTTCCGCGCACGGCGGCAAGCGTGCACTCTGCCTTTTCGGCACTGGCGTTGATGCCGATCGACCACGCCGGAGTGCGCATTGCCTCCAACGGAGCGGAGATGACGTAGCGGCTGTCCAGCTGAACCTCGTTGCCGTTGATGTCAAACATGCGGCCGAGCAGACTGGAAACCGCACCGCGACGCATCAGCTCCTTGCGCTCCTCGGCGTTGTAGCAGCCGGATTTATAAAGTGAGCCGTTGGCGTCATTCAGCGAACCGATGCCGGTGAGGATGATATCTACCGAACCTGCCTTCTTGAGTGTTGCTTCAATCTGCGGCTCGGCGGTGAGATAGGAGTAAACCAGCTCGCTGTCCACATAGACCGGTGCATAGATGTTGGAATAGGTGCCGTGCACCTTTTTGGAAAGCCGGAGCGCAAGCTCGAGGCCGTCCACACGCGGATTGCCGGTGCCGAGGCAGCCGACCATCTGCACAACAGTTACATTATAGTAGTCGGAATAATCGGTCGGTTCGAGGACATCGCACAGTGCTTCCAGTGCACGGCCCCACGAAATGCCGATAGACATGTTGTTTTCCAGTACGGTCGAAAGAAAATCTACTGCACAGTGTGCACAGCGTGTCAGGGACTGGTCGAATTCATAATCTCCGGCAACGATGACCGCATCGCGTAAACCGAAGGTCGTACGAACAAGGTGCGAAAGCTGCGGATTTTTGTTGATCGGACTATGAACGATGATTTCAACCACACCGGTCTCCTTCGCTTCATCGAGAAGGCGGGAGATGGTGGGACGGGAAATGCCGGTGATTTTGCTGATATCCTGCTGGCTGAGATTCTGCTGATAATAAAGCTCGGAGATTCGTACGAGCAAATCGGTACGGCTGCTCATAATAGGCCTCCTTAAAAATTTGAAAAGTTAGATGAACATTTGTTCACAACACAAAGTATAGCGTTTTTCGTATAGAATGTCAATAAACGTATTGACAAAAAGCGAAAAATCCAATATGATATTGCCCATAGGAATTGCGATAATATTCCATAGGAATAGTAGGAATAGGAGGAACATCCATGTTCACCAGTGAATTTGTTGTAAAAAATCCAACCGGTCTGCACGCACGTCCGGCCAGCCAGCTGGCCAAGCTGTGCAAGGATATTCCGGATGATATTCGTCTGATCTGCGAAAAAGGCACGATTAACCCCAAAAATGTAATTGGAATTTTGACCGCAGGTCTGAAAAAAGGTTCAGCGATCAAGATCGAGGTAGAAGGTGCCAGCGAGCAGGAATCCGGTGCAAAGATTATGGAGTTTCTGGAAGGCTTGACCGACTAAGAACAGCAGCTAAGAGAAAAGGAGAGCAAAGATGGAACAGGCAACCTTTCGCAATCTGATCCTGCGGGATGTGGAAGCGGCAAACGCCGAGGAGGCAATCCGCAAGGTCGGTCAGCGTTTTTACGATGAAGGCTTCGTAAAGGACACCTATATTGATGCAGTTGTTGCGCGTGAGAAGAATTACGCGACCGGTCTGCAGCTGGCGGATATCGCGGTAGCTATGCCGCACACCGATCCGCAGCATGTTAACCGCCCGGGCGTGTGCATCGCACAGCTTAAGCACCCGGTCGAGTTTGAACATATGGGCGATCCGGATACCAAGGTGCAGGCGGAAATGCTGTTCATGATGGCCATCAAGAATCCGGATGAGCAGGTCGAGCTGCTGCAGAAGGTGCTCGGCGTATTCCAGCAGCCGGAGGTCGTTGCTGCATTCCGCGCAGCAAAAAATGAAGACGAGCTGTTCGAGGCGGCTCAGAAGTACATTGGTTGATTACAGGACTGCGGTTCTGTTCAAAACACGGTTAAATCTAATTTATTGGAGGGTCAAATGATGAAAACTTGTAACATTCTGTGTGTATGCGGTTCGGGTACCGTAAGTTCCGCAATGGTAGCAGGCAAGCTCAAAGAGCGCCTGAAGGAAAAGGGTTGGGACGCTGCCATGGTGGAAGCAAGTCCGAACAGCATTTCGACCGAGATCACCGGCAAGAAGTTTGATCTGATTGCATGTGTAAGCCCGGTTTACGAGGACTTCGGCATCCCGAAGGTAAAGGCAGTCGGCATGCTGACCGGTCTGTCCGAGGACAAGGTAGTCGATGACTGCCTGAAGATCCTGGAGGCAAATGCGTAAAGGGTAAGGCGCATTTTCTCATAGTCATCCATAGCAAAGAGTAAAGGCAAAAGGGTAAAAAAGAAAGGTGGTTCCAAGCATGGCAAGTTTCTTTCAAACATTAAGTGATGTGTTCAGTGCATTCGGTGCTGCAGTATTCGTACCGGTTATTCTGTTTATCATTGCAAAGTGTATGGGTGTTACCGGTAAGAAGGCATTTAACACGGCACTGCTGTGTGCAGTCGGCTTGACGGGCTTCAACCTTGTTATCAACAGCTATTCCGCGATTATCGCACCGGTTGTTAACCAGATGGTTACGAACGCAGGCGTAAACCTGCCGACGCTCGATACCGGCTGGCAGTCCACGTCGGTTATCGCATATTCGACCAAGGTCGGCCTGATCTTCATCGGCGTTGCAATCATTCTGCAGCTTGTGCTGTTCTTCACCAAGTGGACGAACGTATTTATGGCATCCGATCTGTGGAACAACTACTCCTTCATGGTTTGGGGTTCCATGCTGTATGCTCTGACCGACAACATGATGCTTTCCATGGCTCTGATGGTCGTTCAGCTGCTTTACATCCTGCTGTTCTCTGAGGCTTGCGCAAAGCGCTGGTCTACCTATTATGATTACGATAACTGCTGCATGACCGCTCCTCATCATCTGGAGAGCCTGCCGTTTGCGGTATTCATGAACTGGTTCCTCGGCAAGATCGGCTTTGACAAGATCAAGCTGAATGCACAGACCCTGCAGAAGAAGCTCGGCATCCTCGGTGAGCCTATGTTCATCGGCCTGGTTGTCGGCGCTCTGATCGGCATCATCGGCAACTTTAACGCTCTGGTCGGCGAGGGTGCGCTGACGGCCTGGGGTACGGTATCCTCTGCAGCCGTTTCCACCGCAGCGATCATGGCAGTATTCCCGAAGGTAGCCGGTATCTTCGCAAGCGCATTTACCACTCTGACTGATGCGTACAAGTCCAAGGCTGCCAAGTCCGGCGAAGGTCGTGAGTGGTATCTTTCTGTTAACGATGCATGCGGTTACGGCGAGCCGAATACACTGGTTACCGGCATCCTGCTGATCCCGATCATGCTGGTTGTAGCATTTGTTCTTCCGGGCAACACCATCCTGCCGATGGCTGACCTGTGCGCTCTGCCGTACATGGTTGAGGTATTTGTTTGCGTATCCAACGGCAACATCGCAAAGAGCGTTGTTTCCGGTGCGATCTGGTTCTCTCTGGGCCTGGTTGTTGCGTCCGTTCTCGCGCCGACCTTTACGCAGGTCGCTGTTGACGCAGGCTTCCAGCTGGCACAGGAAGGCGTATTCATCATCAGCTTCGGTATTATGTGCCACCCGCTGATCGCCGGTCTGTTCTACGCATTCTGGTCTCAGAATCCGATCATCATCGGTGCGGTTGTCATTGCATACTTCGTGCTGTACTTCCTGTTCAAGAAGAACAAGGAACGTTTCGTTGGCTATCTGGAGAACGCTGCTGCTGCTTACTCGGCATACTAAGCGATTGCTTCTAAACTGAAAACAGCCGGCTGCTGCTGCAAACAAATGCAGCGCAGCCGGCTGTTGTTTTATTCCGAAGAGGAGGAAAAGATGAAGGAACTGACACAAAAGCCGCAGAATATCGTACTGGTCGGTGATGCTTTTGTTTCGCCGGACACGATGGAGCAGGCGGTGCAGCAAAGCACACTCTGCTGCGGCAGGATCACCAAGCTGATGTGGGGCGGCTCCGACAAGCAGGAATTCACCTCGCGGCAGCTCAAACTCGAGCGGAACGGTCCGGAAGCCGTACCGTATGCGGACGGTCTGGACGAGATGATCGGCGAGGCAGAGGTTCTGCTCGTGCATTTCAATCCGGTGCCGCGTGCGCTGATAGAGAAAGCGCCTAACCTCAAGGTCATCCTGACCTGCCGCGGCGGCATGGAGCACATTGACCTTGCAGCTGCAAGTGAGCGCAATATTCCGGTGCTCAACGTTATCCGCAATGCAGAGCCGGTCGCGGACTTTGCCCTCGGCATGATGCTTGATCTGACGCGCGATATCGCGCTATCGCACCGCAAAATGCGCGAAGGTGTATGGATGAAGAGCTTTTACAACTCGGACCATTTGATGACGCTTTCCAGCCATACGGTGGCGCTGGCCGGTATCGGCAACGTCGGCAGCGCGCTGGCGCGCCGTCTGCTGGCACTCGGCGTGCCGGTGATCGCGTATGACGCATACACCAGTCCGGAAAAGCTGGAAAAGGCCGGTCTCGGTGCAATCAAGCTGGTCGATTCACTTGAAACTCTGTTTGAACAGGGCGATATTGTATCGCTGCACCTGCGGCTGACATCGGATACCGAGCATATGATCGACATGCAGTATTTTTCCCGCATGAAAAAAACGGCGTACTTTATCAACACCGCGCGCGGCGGTCTGGTCGATCAGCCAGCACTGGTCGAGGCGCTGCAGCAGGGCTGCATGGCAGGCGCGGCGCTGGATGTGTACGACAGCGAGCCGCTCGCCGTGGACGATCCGCTGCTGCAGATGGACAACGTGCTGCTCACGCCGCACATTGCGGGCACCACGGTAGACGCGATCCCGCGGGCGCCGTTTTTGCTCATGCGTGAGGTCGATCGGTTCCTGGCTGACGGCGTGACCGATCGGGTGGTAAATCATGTGTCCATCACACTGGAGTAAGGAGGAAACGCAATGCTTTTGCAGGAAGAAAGAGAGAAAATCGTTGTATACGGACAGGAAATGCTCAAGCGCGGTCTGACCGCAGGCACCTTCGGCAACCTGAGCATTTACAACGAGAAGGAGAACCTGTTTGCCATCAGTCCGAGCGGTATGGACTATTTTAAGACCGACGCAAGCGATGTGGTCGTTATGACGCTCGACGGCGAAAAGGCGGACGGCGACCGCAAGCCATCTTCCGAGGTGGACATGCACCGTATTTTCTACCAGAAGCGCCCGGGCATCAAGTCGGTCGTGCACACGCATCCGCGCTACGCTACTACGCTGGCGTGTCTCGGCTGGAGCATTCCGCCGCTGCACTATCTGGTGGCGTATTCGGGCAAAGAGGTGCCGTGCATTCCGTATGTGCCGTTCGGCACTTATGAACTGGCACAGGCGGCGCTGGACGGCATGGGCGATAATTACGCCTGCATTCTCGGAAATCACGGTCTGCTGTGCGTCGGCGGCAATATCAGCTACACGCTGGATGTGTCCGAGCAGATCGAATTCTGCGCACAGCTCTATTATAATTGTAAGGCAGCCGGTCAGGAGCCGAAGCTGTTGAATGACGAGCAGATCAGCTCGGTGCTGGAGGCATTCCAGACCTACCGACAGAAATAAATTTTGCAGGAGGGGACCGTTATGGAGGAAAAATGCGTATACTGCGGCGGTGATCTGCCGGAAAAGCCGACTAAGGTAAAGGTGCGCACGCGCTCGTTCGATGTGTGCTGCGCGGATTGTGCGGCAAAGACCGAACAGTATATCAAGCTGGATAAGCGATTCAAGACCGCACTGTATCTTCTGGTCTTTCTGGGCGGCATCGGATTTGTTATCAGTGCATTTTTCGGTGGTGACAGTCCGCTGCGCATGATCGGTGCGTATGCCGGTCAGCTTGTTGCGGGACTGGCGTTTATCGCGTTTCCGTATCCGGTCACCTCGTTTGAGAGCTTTCACGCGATGAGCATCCGCGGCGTAACGCGGCTGACGCGCATTATCGGCCTTGTGCTGAGCGTGTCGGCGGTCGTGCTGATAGTGCTCACGCTGCGGTAAAGACAAGTGCGATCGGTCTGGCGAAAGTCAGGTCTTTCCATAACCCCAAAGGGTGCTCGAAGGAGCGCCCTTTGGGGTTTTGCAGGATTGTCTGATGTGATGGAAAGCAAAAGGACGGAAGGGTCCAAGTACCTTCCGTCCTTTTGAGGAGAAAATTATATTTGTATTCTGTTTGGAGACTTGAATATAAATAAGAGAGAATAAATTGAATGTGGAATTTGATCTGCGATTCGGGAAAATTAGCCGAGGAACGGACGGGTGGTTTCCGCACCCATGCGGATCACATCCTCAGCAGGCATTCTCCAGTATTCCGGACGGAACAGTTCGAGGCACGCAGGGCCGTCGTAGCCGACTGCCTGTACCGCATCAGCAACCTCCTGCACCGGAATTGCACCCAGACCGGGCATCAGACGGTGGCAGTGGTCGAGGATGCCGAGCGGCAGATCCTCGCAGTCGTTGATGTGGAACACGAACAGCTTCTCCTTGGGAATTTTGCGGATGAAATCAACGTCCGCGCACTTGTCGTGCAGGTAAACATTGATGCAGTCCACGGTCAGACCAACACTGTCGCGGTTGACGGCGTTTACGATCTCGAGCGCCTGACGAACGCTGTTGACGCACCATTTCTTGTCACCGATCGGCTCGAAGGACAGCTTGACGCCGTACGGCTCAGCAATGTCAGCGAGTTCGTTCAGCACCTTCACCGAGTCGTCGAAGATCTCCTTCTCGTTCTTGGTGCAGATCTCGTTGGTAACAGTCGGCACAACAATAATGTACGGATTGTCGATCTGCTGAGCCACCTTGCAGCCGAAGGTGAACAGCTCTACAAGCTTTTCCCACTCCTCCGGCGTGCAGAAGTTGATGTTTTCAATGGAGTTGAATGCAAACGGCTTGATATGGCTCTTTGCAAAAAACGCCTTGAGATCGTCTGTGGTGTGGGTCTTGAGGTAGTCCTGCAGCATATCGAGACGCAGCTCGATATAGTCATAGCCGTACTTTTCACACAGCAGCAGGTCGTTTTCAACTGTGGAATTTTCCTTGCAGGTTGCTTCGTTATATCCGAGTTTCAGCATAAGACAGTCTCCTTTACATTTCACCGCGTGCTTCACGCTCGGTGAGTTCCTTCATAATAGTGGGGTAAATCTTATCCAGCTTGTAGAACAGCAGGACGATAATGGCAACGATCCAGACCAGAATCGGACCGAACTTAAAGATAGAGGAAATCATTTGCTGGGCGGAAGCCGGCTGCATGGCACCGCCGGTAACCGAGCTGAGGAAGCCTGCGCCCTCGAGCATGGCAGTCATAACCGCACTGGTGATACCGGTGCCGATCTTAAAGCCGAGCGAACCGCCGCCGAAGATCAGGCTTTCCTGACGCAGATGGCTCTTCCACTGACCGTACTCTACAACGTCGCCCATCATGCCGAATACTAGAGAGGTCAGCGGAGCCTGACCGAGCGAGCGGATGATGGTCATTACCAGAATCCACCGGAAGCTCATCGGGTTTACCATAATGAGTGCATGGGCGATAACAACTACGATACAGCCGGCGAGCGACAGGTTGCGCTTGTTGAATTTCTGCAGCAGTATTGGACACATCAGCGCGCCAACGATCAGTGCGACGATCTCGGAGGTGTAAATGACGCTGTAATACCATTCATCGTTGCCGAGAACATATTTGCAGTAGTACGGCAGGTCGGTGCCGATGATGGTGGTATGAACGCAGGTGACAGTCCACAGAATGAGCGTTGCCCAGAAATACGGGTTGCCAAGCAGCGCTTTAATCGCGCGGGAAGCGGGAACCTTGGGCTGCTCCTGCTGCGCGGCCTCGAAATTGACGGTTTCCTTGCAGCGAACAAAGCAGATGACAAGCAGAGCAAGTGCGATGGCGCACCAGATGCTCATGGTCTTGATCCAGGCGGCCTGATCGTTGCCGAACAGCTTGACGACCGGCATGGTGAAGGTTACGGCAATGATCTTGCCAATCGGAGACAGTGACATACGCACAACGGACAGCAGGTCGCGCTCGTGCGAGGAGCGGGTCATCATGGTGGACAGGGTGCCGTAGGGCACGTTGATTGCGGTGTAGCATACGGTGGTGCACAGGTTATAAGTAACAAAAATGTACCAGAATTGAACGGTCGTGCTGCTGTGCGGCACACAGAACATCGCAACCGCGCACAGAACATACGGTACGCTCATCCACAAGATCCACGGACGGGCCTTGCCCCATTTGGATTTGGTCTTGCTTACGATGATGCCCATGATAACGTCGGACGAGCCGTCAAAAATACGCGAGATCAGCATGACCAGACCGACGGTAACGACCGGAATACCACAGTAATCCGTATAGAATAGGGTGAGCAGCGCAGTGATCATGCCGAACACGACGTTGCAGGCAGTATCGCCTAAACCGTAGGCGACTCGGGTTCCCCAGCCAAGGGAGGCTGTGTTGTTCTTTTCACTCATAAGGAGCAACCCCTCTTTCTCTTCTCTTTGCTTGTGGTAATGCGGGGGGATAAATTACTCGATTTCGCTCAGCTTGACCGGACGGCCTTCCTTCATGGACAGGTTTGCTGCCATTGCGATCTTGACCGGCTGCAGACCGTCAAAGCCGGTAACCAGCGTGTCGGTGTCGTTCAGAACGGCATCGGTGAACGCCTTTGCCTCTGCGATGAATGCGTTGTTGTAGCGCTCGAGGAAGAACCAGGTCGGCTTTGCAACCTCGACGCCTGCGGCGGAGGAGATCATGGCGGTGTTGTTCAGGTCGTTTGCAACCTGCACGCAGCCCTGGTCGCAGTGCACCTCGGTGCGCTGGTCGTAGCCATAGTGAGCGGCACGGGAGTTGTCGATCACGCCGAGTGCGCCGTTCTCAAACTTCAGCATTACAATGGCGGTGTCCACATCGCCGTATTCCTCGTAGCCTGCACCGGAGAGCGCTGCACCGTAAGCGGTAACCTCGGTAACCTCGCTGCCTGCCAGATAACGGACCATGTCGAAATCGTGAATGGTCATGTCCATGAAGATACCGCCGGAAACCTTGATATAGCTCATCGGCTGGTGATCGGGATCACGGGAGGTGACCTTGATGAGATTGGGCTTGCCCAGCTTGCCGGAAGCGACCGTATCGCGGACGGCCTTGTGGTTGTGGTCAAAGCGGCGCACGAAGCCGACCTGCAGCTTAACGCCTGCCTTCTTTACCGCAGCGAGTGCTTCCTCGATCTTTGCCAGCTTGGTGTCGATCGGCTTCTCGCAGAAGATGTGCTTGCCGGTCTGCGCAGCGCGCATGATGAAGTCTGCATGCGTTGCGGTGGAGGAGCAGATGAACACAGCCTCGATGGTCGGATCGCCAAAGATCATCTCGGGATCATCGTAGCACTTCTCGATACCCATGTCCGCTGCCCATGCACGGGTCGCATCGTTCATGAACGGATCAGCCACTGCGTAGAGGTCTGCGTTCGGCACTGCATGTGCCAGATTTTCGCCGTGCAGCTTGCCGATTCTGCCTGCACCCAGCAGACCGATTCTTACCTTGTTTGCCATTTTTTCTTGCACTCCTTTTTTACTCTGAAACCTGAATTGACGCGTTTGCTCAAAAAGCAGTATGTTAGAAGTTTTTTTCTGAGCTTTTATGATATAATAATTGCACACAGAGAAGAACAATGTTGAAATATCGAATATAACAACGATATAAACTGCTGTTTTTGAATCATTTGCGCTTTTCTTGTGATTATTATACAAACAAAGTCCGTGAGAGCGTTATCGTGTTCTTGTGGAAAAAACAGCAGGATTTTCCGAGGGGAAGAAAGAAAATCGAGGGAAGGCTTTCGTAATCTTGCGATTCTTGGGAGGGAGCATACATGGGAAACAAGCCTTGTAAACTGAGCGGAACATTCTTCAACTGCATTTCGATCGATCGCAATTACAACAACCAGCAGTCTATACTTCCGCATATGCACGACAACCGTCTGGAGCTGTTCTATGTGTGCAGCGGACAAGGACAGTACATGGTGGATAACCGGTATTATCCGATTGGAGAGGGCGACATTGTTATCTGTAATCAGGGTGTGCTGCACGGCGAGGAACCCGATCAGGTGCGGCAGATCCGGTCGTACAGCGTCGCAATTACCGATGTCAATGTAGAAGGTCTGCCGCCCAACTGCCTGATCGCAGAAGGAGAGTGTCCGGTCGTCTCGTGCGGACAGCTTGCCAGGCAGGTAGGCGAGACCATGCACCTGCTGTATCTGCTCAGCGCCGATGCGGGAAACCTGCATGCCGTGTGCTGCAGTCTGGCAGAAGCAATGCTGAATCTGACCGATTCCCTGCTCCGCAGTCGTATCCACCAGCAGGAGCAGCAGCGTGAAATGCCGTCTGTGCTGGCGCACCGCGTGCGGCGCTATCTGGATGCACACCACTGTGAGCCGATCACGCTGCGTATGGTGGCGGAGCGACTGCGCGTGAGCGAGTATTATCTGGCGCATGTGTTTAAGCAGGAGTTCGGCGTGCCGCCTATGCAGTATGTGATGAAGCGCCGGATTGGTGAGGCGCAGGGCTTTCTGATGAATACCGGCATCCCGATCGCCGAGATTGCGGACACACTCGGCTTCAGCAGTATCTGTCACTTCAACACCATGTTTAAGAAGTACACCGGCACACCGCCCGGTAAGTTCCGTCAGTCGTTCAAGCAGAGCATCACGCACAGCGAAAAAGGAAAAAGTGAAGAAGAGGAATCGTAAAACGGAAAACACCGTGCAGAGCAGTAACGCTTGGCACGGTGTTTTTCTATCTTACTTACAAATAGAAGAATGGCGCAGCCGAGAGAGAGGGTGGCTGCGCCGGTGAAATGGAGATATGTGTGAAATTAGAGAGTGTGTGTGATGATCGTTTGCCGGAGCGTAATTATCTTATTGATACAGCACGGTCTGCGTAAGGATCATGTTTGCAAGGATAACTACTACAGAAAAATGGTGAATAACATATTTATTCCTCCGTTATCCGTTCTTTCGCCGTTTGCGTTCGGCTTTCCTTTGATGATTCTATTGTAGTCCCTTGGACGCGGTTTTTCTTCTAACTTCTTGTATTTCATAGAGTTGAGCAAGAATCTATAATTTGACCGGCACAGACGGTCAGCATACGCGGAAAACGGCAGCAACAACCTATAAAAAGTGGTGAAAATGCAGCCTGTGAGTGAAAAATAAAGGCGGGAGAAAGATTGCGTATTTTTATAAAATATTGAGATATATGCTTTTTTGCTTGTTGTTTAGGACGGAAAATGCGAAATTCTGTAATGACAGTATGCCGCGTTTTCCGCACGATAGCGAGATATTAAAAAAACAGGTGCAAAGCGCAGGCCGCAGGCGGGAGCGGCAGACACGGAAAACAATGCGGTAGGGGAGAGAAAAGTTCTGGATTCTATAATAAAATGTGAAAATATTCGTATGTAACGTAAAAATATAAGAAAAAAGGCGATTTCTCAAGATGTTAGAAGAAAAGCAAACGCTCAAATGCTAAACTTAAATCATCAAAAGAGAACACCGCCGGGAGCGAAAAGAAAGAGCCTCGGCAGGGAAAAAGAGTAAAGCATTTGAGGAGGAAAACACAATGAGCAAAACCAGAATGACAGTCGGTCAGGCAATCGTAAAGTTCCTGAATCAGCAGTACATCGAGATGGACGGCAAAGAGGAACCCTTCGTAGACGGCATGTTCACGATCTTCGGTCACGGTATGGTAGTCGGTCTCGGTCAGGCACTGGAGGAGGATCCGGGCCACCTGAGAGTTTACCAGGGCCGCAACGAGCAGGGCATGGCACACGCCGCCATCAGCTACGCAAAGCAGCACAACCGCCGCAAGATCATCGCGTGCACCTCGTCCATCGGCGTCGGCGCAGCAAACATGGTAACCGCAGCACTGACCGCTACCATCAATAACATCCCGCTGCTGCTGTTCCCGTCCGATTACTTCGCAACCCGTCAGCCGGATCCGGTTCTCCAGCAGCTCGAGGTTCCGAACGACCTGTCCATGTCCGCTTCGGACTGCTTCAAGCCGGTTGCCAAGTACTGGGACCGCATTTCTCGTCCGGAGCAGCTGATGAGTGCAATGGTCAACGCAATGCGCGTCCTGACCGACACCGCAAACTGCGGCACCGCTGTTATCTCGCTTCCGCAGGATGTACAGGGTGAGAGCTTCGACTTCCCGGATTACTTCTTCCAGAAGCGCGTACATCACGTTGCACGCCGCGTAGCGGATGACTACGATATCGAGAAGGCAGTTGAGATGATCAAGGCTTCCAAGAAGCCGATGTTCATTGCAGGCGGCGGCGTTCGTTACTCCGAGGCCGGTCAGACCGCAATGGACTTCTGCAAGGCGTTCAACATTCCGGTTTCTCAGACACAGGCCGGCCACTCCTGCCTGCCGGATTCGTTTGAACTGGCTGTCGGCGGCATCGGCGTAACCGGCGGTCTGGCGGCGAACGCACTCTGCAAGGACTGCGACCTCGTTATCGGTGTCGGCACTCGCTTCAACGACTTCGTAACCGGCTCCAAGTGGGTGCTGTTCCGCAATCCGGATATTAAGGTTCTGGCAATCAACACCTCCGAGTTCCACGCGGAAAAGCTGGATGCAACCCGCTGCATCGGTGATGCAAAGGTAACGCTCGAGGCTATCATGGAAAAGCTCAAGGCAGACGGCTATAAGTCCGGCTACACCACCGAAATTCAGGATATCCGCAAGGTTTGGGAAGAGGAGCGTCTGCGTGTTCTGGGCGTTCAGTACAAGGGCGAAGGCTTTGGCGAGGGCAAGTTCGTGCCGTGCGTTCCCAGCTGGACCGAGAAGATCATGAACGATTTCGTTTCCCAGATCGGCGGCACCATCACTGAGTCCAACGCGGTCGGCATTCTCCGCGAGGAGGCAGACGACGACGCAATCGTGGTTGCAGCAGCAGGCTCGTTGCCGGCAGACCTCGAGCGTCTGTGGGTCACCGACGCTCCGAACTCCTACAATATGGAATACGGCGCATCCTGCATGGGCTACGAGATTGCAGGTGCATTCGGCGCCAAGCTGGCTGAGCCGGACAAGGAAGTTTACGCACTCGTTGGTGATGGCTCGTTCATGATGCTCAACTCCGAGATCCCGACCGCAATGCAGGAGAACGCAAAGATCACCGTTGTTGTATTCGACAACTGCGCGTTCGGCTGCATCAACAATCTGCAGATGGGCAACGGCGTTGGCTCTCTGGCGACCGAAATGCGTCACCGCAACGAGACCACCGGCAAGCTGGACGGCGATTACTGCTACACCGACTTCGGCAAGATCGGCGAAGGCTTCGGCATGAAGGCGTTCTACGCCAAGACTCCGGACGAGTTCCGCAAGGCCGTTCAGGACGCCAAGAAGGAAAGTGTTTCCTGCATCATCGACGCAAAGGTTCTGCCCAAGACCATGGCGGAGGGCTACGAGTCCTGGTGGCACATCGGCGTAGCGTCCACCTCCAAGTCTGACGAGGTAAAGGCTGCACGCAAGCGCATCGACGATCATCTGGCAGAAGCACGCATGTACTAATTAAACGCAGATTCAATATGAGCCGCCCGTTTTCGGACGGGCGGCTTCGCTTATATAATCTTATATAATAAGATATCGAGCAAAGAAAAGAGGAGCAAGAATTATGAAATATACGCACAAGGCCCCCTTCGATAAGGGCTACAACGGCATGGTCTCCGCAGTCGAGAACCCGGAAATGATGGGCATGGAGTTCGGTGTTGTCAAGATGGCAGCGGGCGACGTGATGCACTTTGACTACGCGCAGGAGGTCGTTTACGACCTGATGAGCGGCAGCGTGACCTTCGAGTGGAACGGCAAGTCCGAGACCGTTACCCGCCGTGACGTGTTCCACGAGGGTGCAATCCTGCTGCACGTTCCGCAGAACACCAAGGTGACAATTTCTGCCGAAAGCGATGTGGAAATCGCCGTTTCCCGCACGGAAAACAAGCGTGATTTCGCAGCTCGTCTGCTGCGTCCGGAGGACTGCCTGTGCGCGAATGAGGAGCGCGGCGCCGGTCAGATGAACGAGTGTTCGACCCGTCTGGTACGCACCTTCTTTGACCGCTCCAACTGCCCGGAAACTAACTTTTTTATCGGTGAAGTGGTGCATTTTCCCGGAAAATGGTCATCTTATCCGCCGCATCAGCACGTTGAGCCGGAGCTGTACTACTACAAGTTCCTGCCGGAAAATGGCTACGGTCTGGCAGAATATGGCGACGATGCCTTCAAGGTAAAGAACAACGACCTGACCGGCATGCCGGAAAACGTGACCCATTCTCAGGCTGCGGCTCCCGGCTACGCGGAGTATTACCTGTGGTGCATCCGCCTGCAGGACGACAAGAACATCGTGACGACCGTTGTGCCCGAGTATGAGTGGGTAACTAAGGCCGACGCGAAGTATTTCCCGGATATTTAAGGCGGTGAAATAACATGAAAGCCTTCAAAATCGTACCTTCTATTGCGGAATACGTCGATTTTCGCACGCTGGCGAAGGAATTAAGCCTCGGCGCGAAAGACCTGATTCTGACAAATGAATATATTTACAATCCGACAATCGCGGCGCTGAATCTCGGCTGCCACACCTGTTTTCAGGAAAAGTTCGGCGGCGGTGAGCCGACCGACGTCATGGTTGACGCCATCCTCGACGACCTGCGCGGCAAGGAGTTTGACCGCATTATCGCGGTCGGCGGTGGCACAGTAATCGACATTGCAAAGGTGCTGACCGTTGCCAAGTCCACCGACCGTGTGGACGATCTGTACGACCGCATGGCAAACCTCGAGAAGGAGCATGAGCTGATCATCGTGCCGACTACCTGTGGCACCGGCTCTGAGGTTACCAACATTTCCATCATCAACCGTACGACTAAGGGCGTCAAGGTCGGTTTGGTGTCTCCGGCGATGTTTGCGGACGAGGCGGCGCTCGTGCCGGGCATGCTGCTCAGCCTGCCGTATCCGGTTTTTGCAACTTCTTCCATTGACGCCATGGTCCACGCGGTCGAAAGCTACCTTTCTCCGAACGCCTGCGCACTGAGCGAGCTGTTCTCCGAAAAGGCACTGCACCTGATCCTGTCCTGCTGGAAGGACGCGGTAGCAAGCGGCGGCAAGGATGCGTGGAAGAAGCATGCACTTGAGTTCCTGCGCGCCTCCAACTATGCAGGCATCGCGTTTGGTCACGCGGGCTGTGCGGCTGTTCACGCGATGGCGTATCCGCTCGGCGGCGTGCACCACATTCCGCACGGTCAGGCAAATCAGCTGATGTTCGCGGACGTAATGCGCAAGTATCAGGAAAAGAAGCCCATCGGCAAGTTGAATCAGCTGGAAGAACTTCTGAGCGCAGAACTGGATGTTGAACCGGTATTTGCACTCGAAAATCTGTACGAATTGATGGACGAGGTACTGAAAAAGGATCCCCTGCACGAACACGGGGTAACCGCTGATGAACTGCCGGTCTTTGCAAAGAATGTCATCGAAACCCAGCAGCGCCTGCTCGGCAACAACTATGTGGAGCTGTCAGAAGACGATCTGCTCGACATCTACCGCAAGGCATTTTGAGCGCGGGAGGGACGAGAAATGGATTGGAGAGCATACTATAAAGAGCACACGATGATGCCTGAGCAGGCGGTTGGTGTGATCCATGACGGCGACCGCGTTGTGTTCGGTCACGCAGTTGGCGAACCCATTGTATTCCAGCGCACAATGGCGCGAATGGCAGAGCAGTTCCATAACGTGGAAGTTGCACACATGGTATACCTTGGCTCGGGCGAGTATCTGCAGCCGGGCATGGAAAGTCATTTCCGCCACAACGCGTTGTTTGTCGGCGGTCCGGCCCGCAAGCCGATCGCGGAAAACCGTGCAGACTACACCCCGGCGTTTTTCTCGGACGTGCCGCGCATGTTCCGCGACAACACGCTGCCGGTTGATGTTTTTGCGTTTACCTGCTCGCCTCCGGACGAGCGCGGCTATGTGTCGCTCGGTCTGTCCTGCGACTACGGCGCACAGGCGGTCAAATCCGCGAAAACGGTCATTGCCGAGGTCAACCCGAACATGCCGCGCACCTATGGCGAGAGCTTCGTTCATGTATCCGAGATTGACGGCTTCCTGTGCTCGTGGGAGCCGCTGCCGGAGTCCGCGCCGCCGAAAATCGGCGAGGAAGACCGTGCAATCGGCAAATATATCGCTGAACTCGTGCGCGACGGTGACTGCCTGCAGCTGGGCATCGGTGCGGTGCCGGATGCGGTCTGCTCGTTCCTCGGCGACAAGCACGACCTTGGTCTGCATACCGAGATGATTTCGGACGGCGTGCTGCCGCTGCTTGAAAATGGAAACATCAACGGCAAGCGCAAGCAGCGCGACGTCGGCAAGGTGAGCGTAACCTTCCTGATGGGCACGCGCAAGCTGTATGATTTTGTGGATAACAACCCAATTATCAACATGCTTCCGGTGGATGTTTGCAACAATCCGGCGGTTATCGCGGAGAACGACAACGTGGTTTCCATTAACTCGTGCGTTGAGGTTGATCTGCAGGGTCAGGTCTGCGCCGAGGCAATCGGTCTGCGCCAGATTTCCGGTATTGGCGGCCAGATGGACTTTGTGCGCGGCGCAAACTTGTCCAAGGGCGGTCGCTCCATCATTGCGCTGCACTCGACCACCAAGGACGAGTCTGCGTCTAAGATTGTTACAACCATCACCACCGGCGGCCCGGTTACCACTAGCCGCTGCGATGTCAATTACATTGTCACCGAGTACGGCGTGGCGCAGCTTCGCGGTCAAACGCTCCGCGAGCGCGCAAAGCGTCTGATTGCTATCGCACACCCGAAATTCCGAGAAGAACTTGCCGAGGAATTCGCGAAGCGCTTCGGTGAAAAACTCAAGGTGTAACCAATTAAAATGCAACATACAGCAGGAGGTCATAACGATGAAAAAGACATTCTCGCGTTTTCAAATCATCTATATTCATGTGATTTTGCTGCTGCTGATCGTGCTCTCCGGCTGCTGTGTTTACCTCACACATCTGCTCATGGGCGTATAAATTCTGTGGATATGCGCCGAGAAACCGAACTTTTCCATTACAAAGACTATTCCCTTCATGTCTCCTCAAATATGTTATAAAAATCGGTGAATCGGCGCTTTTTCCTATTGAAAAGAAAGAAAAAGGACAAGGAAGATGATATTATGATGACAAAAGACCAGTACATCGACTCTCTGCGGGGGCTGCACCTGAACCTGTACAGCTTCGGCAAGAAGGTTGAAAACGTAGTGGACAACCCGATCGTTCGTCCGTCGCTCAACTCCTTTGCCGCGACCTATGAGCTTGCAGAGGACCCGCAGTATGAGGATCTGATGACGGCAACGTCCAACCTGACCGGCAAAAAGGTAAACCGTTTTACCCATCTGCACCAGTCCACCGATGACCTGATCAAAAAGGTAAAAATGCAGCGTCTGCTCGGTCAGAAGACCGCAGCCTGCTTCCAGCGCTGTGTCGGCATGGACGCGGCAAACGCCGTTTATTCGACTACGTTCGAGACCGACGAGGCTTGCGGCACCAAGTACCACGAGAATTTCGTCAAGTTCTGGACCGATGTACAGAACAACGACTGGGGCGTTGACGGCGCGATGACCGACGTTAAGGGCGACCGCGCTCTGTCTCCGTCCAAGCAGGCGGATCCCGACCTGTTCCTGCACGTTGTAGAGCGCACCGCAGACGGCGTTTACGTCACCGGCGCGAAGGCGCACCAAACCGGCTATCTGAACAGCCACTACGTTCTCGTCATGCCGACCATTTCCATGCGTGAAGGCGACGAAGATTACGCGATTTCCTTCGCATGCCCGACCGATGCGGAAGGCGTCACCCTGATTCTGGGCCGTCAGTCCTGCGACACTCGCAAGACCGAGGAATACAACGACATTGATGTCGGCAACAAGGTTTACGGCGGTCACGAGGTTCTGGTTATTTTCGACCGTGTATTTATCCCGAATGACATGATTTTCCTCAACGGCGAGACCCAGTTCGCAGGCATGATGGTAGAGCGCTTTGCAGGCTATCACCGTCAGTCCTACGGCGGCTGCAAGGTTGGTGTAGGCGATGTGCTCATCGGCGCTACCGCACTGGCAGGTGAGATGGCTGGCTCTGCAAAGGCTTCTCATGTTAAGGATAAGCTGATCGAGATGACCCACCTGAACGAAACCCTGTACTGCTGCGGCATTGCATGCTCGTCTCAGGGCACCAAGACCAAGTCCGGCAACTACCTGATCGACCTGCTGCTGGCAAACGTCTGCAAGCAGAACGTCACCCGCTTCCCGTATGAGATCGCTCGTCTGGCACAGGATCTGGCCGGCGGCATCATGGTTACTCAGCCGTCCGAGGCAGATTACCGCAACCCGGCAACCCACGATTACATCGAGAAGTACCTCAAGGGTGTGGCTTCCGTTCCGACCGAGGACCGCATGCGTCTGCTGCGCCTGATCGAGAACATGACCATGGGCACCGCTGCTGTCGGCTACCTGCCCGAGTCCATGCACGGCGCAGGCTCGCCGCAGGCACAGCGCATTATGATCGCCCGTCAGTCCAACATGGAAATGAAGAAGGAACTGGCGAAGAAGATCGCGCGCATTGGCTAAAACATAAAGTAAATTCTGTGAGAACTGCTGCATAAGGAAGGTCTGACGGTTCCATGTCAAAATGGAGTATGTCTAACCGGCAGACCGATACGAAAGCGGCAATATCACCGATAAAAACTAACAAGACCCGTCCTTTTTATTGCGGAAGGGCGGGTTTTGTTCTGCAAACCGTAATTTCAAGGAGGAAAGCAATGGATAAGCAAAAACTGCACGAGCTGCGTGTGTTTGCGGCGGAAATCCGTCTGGAAACGCTCAAGGTGATCGCGTCGCGCGGCTTCGGCCATGTGGGCGGCTCGATGTCGATGGCGGATGCTATGGCGGTGCTGTATGGCGAGGTTATGCATATCGACCCGAAGAATCCCCGCTGGGAGGACCGCGACTGGTTCGTTCTGTCCAAGGGACACGGCGGCCCGGTCATGTATGCGACGCTCGGTCTCAAGGGATACTACCCGATGGAGAGCGCGTACACGCTCAACCAGCCGAACACGAATTTCCCGTCGCATACCGACCGCAGCAAGACCATCGGCGTTGACCTGACAACCGGCTCGCTCGGTCAGGGCATGAGCGAAGCCATCGGCGCGGCGCTCGGCAATCGTGCGCAGAATCGTCCGAGCCGCGTTTACGTTGCCGTAGGCGACGGCGAGTGTGACGAGGGTCAGATCTGGGAAGGCGCACAGTTTGCAGCGCACTACAAGCTGGATAACCTCGTTTGTCTCGTGGACAACAACGGCCGTCAGCTGGACGGCGCGGTTGCCGACGTTATGAGCCACGGCAAGGGCATCGGCGCCAAGTTTGACGCATTCGGCTGGAATGTTATTGACGTAGCCGACGGCAACGATGTTGAGCAGATCTATAACGCACTCGAGCAGGCGAAGGCGTGCAAGGGCAAGCCGACCTGCCTGATTTTGAACACCGTAAAGGGCAAGGGCGCAACCTTTGCCGAGCCGTCCGGCGCACATTCTTCTCAGCCGACCAAGGAGCAGTGGGATGAAGCGATCGCCGCATCCGAAGCCGCTCTGGCTGCAGTGAAAAACGAAAAGTAAGGGAGGGGAACACAATGAGTTTTACCTTGATCGGCAAGCATGAAAAGGACAGCCGCGCCAATCGCGACGGCTATGTAGAAGCCATGCTCGAAATGATGGCGGAAAATCCCAAGCTGATGCACGTTGACTGCGACCTGATGGGCTGCATCAACACCGGAAAGCTGCTGAAGGCGTTCCCGGCCCAGACCTTTAACGCAGGCATCGCGGAGCAGAACGCCATGGGCGTTGCCTCCGGCATGGCCGCCACCGGCCTGACCGTATTCGCGCACTCGTTCGGCTGCTTTGCTGCCCGCCGCATGTTCGATCAGGCATTTCTGGCAGCAGGCTACTCTGAGCTGCCGGTGCATGTGATCGGTTCCGACCCGGGTGTCTGCGCAGCGTTCAACGGCGCAACCCACATGCCGTTTGAGGACTGTGCGCTGTACATGAACATCCCGAACGCGGTCGTTATCGACTCGTGCGACTTTGCACAGACCAAGGCACTGACCAGGAAGCTGGCTGCCTGCGGCAGTCCGTCCTACATGCGCCTGATCCGCAAGGGCTTCACCACCGTGTATGCGGACGGCTCTGATTTTGAGATCGGCAAGGGTGTTACGCTGCGCGACGGCAAGGACGTAACCATTATTGCCTCCGGCATTCTGGTAGACGAGGCACTCAAGGCAGAGGAGCAGCTGGCAGCAAAGGGCATTTCCGCCCGCGTGATCGACATGCACACCTGGAAGCCGCTTGACGAGGAGCTGGTGCTCAGCGCGGCTGCAGAGACCGGCTGCATCGTCACCGCAGAGAACCATCAGGTTGGCACCGGCCTCGGCTCTGCCATCACCAACCTGACGAGCGCAAAGAATCCGGTTCCGGTGGAGCGTATCGGCATCCAGAACCGCTTCGGTCAGGTAGGCCCGCAGGATTTCCTTATGCAGCAGTATAACCTCACTGCAGAGGATATTGCGGCAGCAGCTCTGCGTGCCATTGCCCGCAAGCAGGGATAATTACAGAAAAGCTCCCGTTGGAACGGTTGATCGGTTCCGGCGGGAGCTTTTCTGCGCGCAGCAGCGGACACGGCGCTGAGGAAGAAATGCATAATTTTTGCTTGAAAAGATTGGTGAGAAGTGAGATTGCTTTTCTGACGGAACAGGGATAGAATTATAAGTACAAGTTACGCAAACGTTTGCGAGAAAGAAAACGGAATGCATAACCACACGAATCTGTTGCACGGGGAGGAGGAATGAGATTTCGCTGCAGAATCGGGAAAGAAACAGAATTTTAAGAAAGAGGGTCCGAGATACATGAAAAAACGCATACTCAGTTTGGCACTGTCTGCTGCAATGGCTTTGACGATGCTCCCGACGGGAGCCTTTGCTGCCAGCGACAAGGGAAAGCCGCCGGTATATAATAAGGCAACAGGCTGCTATGAAATCTCTACCCCGGACCAGCTGCTCTATCTGTCCGGCAGCTGGAGGGACGGCGCTCCCCGCGATGGACATTATGTTTTGACTGCCGATATTGATATGACCGGCGTCAAAGGATTTAAGCCGATTGCTTCCAAAAAGGATCAGGGCTTTACCGGCACATTTGACGGTCAGTTCCATGCGATCAAGGGACTGCGCGTAGAATATGAAAAGAAATATGCCGGTCTGTTCGGCTATGTTGGCAATCAGGACGATCAGGCATATATCAAGGATGTTGCCCTGCTCGACTGCTATGTGACCGGTCAGCAGAATGTCGGCGCGCTGGCAGGCGTAAACTACGGTACGATTACCGGCTGTGTTGTCACCGGTGAGGTAAAGTGCCTGGATCTGTCCAACTCGCACACCGCAGGCGGTATCTGCGGCAAGCTGAAGGAGGGCGAAGGCCCGATCGTCGGTCATGTTGAGGACTGCTATGTCAACGCAGACGTTTCCGCTCCGTATGATGCGGGCGGCGTTGCCGGCATTCAGGACGGCGGCGGCTATCTGGCACGCTGCTTTGCAGCCGGTACGGTCGATACCACCGCAAAGAGTGGCACGGTAGGTCATGCGGGCGGTATTGCAGGCTCGTTCAACGCCGGTGAAACGCTCAAGGACAGCGTTTCCGCGCAGAGTGTTATCAACGGCGTGGCAGACGTTGACAAGATCGTCGGTCAGCTGGACGACGAGGCAGCTACCAACATCACCGGCAATATTGCATGGGAGGGCACGCTGCTGTCCGGCAACGAGCCGACCGAGCAGCCCATCAAGTGGGAGGACGTTTCCACCGCAAAAATGCAGGATAAGGCCACCTACGAAGCACTTGGCTGGGACATGAGCAAGGTCTGGGACTGGAGTTCCTCCGGCAAGCAGCCTGTTCTGCGCGGCTATGATGCCTCTATCTTCCCGACAGTGGATTACACCGTCAGCGGCACGCGCATCATCTCCCGCGCACTGAACACCGCACCGCATAACGGCAAGGCCGAGGTCTCTGCCCGCATCGTCACGAGTGACAAGGTACAGAGCGCGACCCTGTACTACGGCTATGATTCTTCCAAGGTCGATACCGCTGTTGCCATGAAGGAATCCGGTGGCACCTACACCGCTTCTCTGCCGACCGACAAGACCGGCGATGTGTTCTACTACATCGAGGTCAAGACCGACAAGGAAACCGTAACCAAGCCGTACACCAAGTCCGAGCCGATCGTGCTGAATATTGATGACGGCAAGGTAAAGGGCGAACCCGATCAGATCACCATTACGCCGGATACCAAGCAGGGCGGCCTGCGCTTCAGCTGGCTGACTGACCCCGCTGTCACCAAGAGCGTTATTCAGTACAAGGTCAAGGGCACTTCCAAGTGGGAGAGCAAGTCCGGCACCTCTTATGTAGAATCCGTAACCGCAGGCTATAAGGAAAAAGCCGCACATCGTGTGGAAATCACCGGTCTGAAACCGTCTGCCGAGTATGTATACCGCGTAGGCGACGGCAGCAGCTTCATGAGCGAGGAAAAGTCGTTCACCGCACCGAAGTCCGCTTCGGATAAGAATTTCAGCGTTATCTTCTACTCGGACCCGCAGTCTGAGTCCGTAGAGAACTACATGAGCTTCAAGTACTCCATCGACCAGGCACTCAAGATCTGCCCGAACCCGGATCTGATGATCTCCGCAGGCGACACCACCCAGAACGGCTATAAGTCCACCGAATGGGAGGCATGCTTTGACGTTATGGGCGATTACTATGCCAAGTATCCGACCGTTACCGTTGCGGGCAACCACGAGATGAAGGGCGACTGGAATTTCGTATCGTTCGCACAGCGCTTCAATATGTCGGGCGCGAACACCGGCTATCCGCAGTTTGACCGCACCATGGGCTACTTTGAGTACGGCGACGCGATCTTCGTAATCCTGAACGGCGAGGTTACGCCGGCCGACAAGAAGGCAGAGATCATGAAGAAAGAGCTGCAGTGGTGCAAGAGCGTGCTGGATGCTTCCGACAAGAAATGGCGCATCGTTATGACGCACGCAGGCCCGTATACCTCCAACCATGATCCGATGGATGTACGCGACTATTATATCAACGACAGCGAGTATTCGCTCGACGCAATGGGCGTTGACCTGTTCCTCAACGGCCATGACCACATCTATATCCGTTCCACCGTGAAGAACGACATTAAGGTCAATACCGGCGACGGCACGACCTATCTGACCGGCGGTACGGTAGGCAACAAGTTCTACGAGTACATTCCGGCTCGTTCGGACTACTCCACCGATTTCTACACCGATGAAGAGGATAAGCAGGTATTCTCCATCATCGAGTTCAGCGAGAATTCCATCAAGGGCACCGCTTACCAGAAGCAGGATGAGGACAACTGGAACAGCTTCAAGGCAGTGGACAGCTACGAGATCCGCAACACCCTGCGCGAAGGCAAGGACGCAGAGGACTTTACCGATATTCCGGCAGGCGCATGGTACTATGATGCGGCGCAGTATGTCACCAAAAACGGTCTGCTCTCCGGTGATAAGGCTTACGAGTTCGGCGCGAACAAGGCGCTGACCCGTGCACAGGTCGCACAGGCACTGTACAATCTGGCAGGCCAGCCCAAGACCAAGCTGACTGACAGCTTCAGCGATGTTCCGGTAACGCATCAGGCTCGCACCGCGATTGCATGGGCAGAAAAGACCGGTATCATGCAGGGTGTCGGCGGCGGCAAATTCTCGCCCGACCGCAGTGTGACCCGTCAGGAGGCAGCAACGCTTCTGACCCGTCAGCGCAAGCTGAGCGGTGAGGATACCGCGGCAGACAGCAGCATCGTCAAGCAGTTTACCGACGGCAGCACGATTGCCGACTGGGCAGCAGCAGGCGTAGCCTACTGTGCAAAGACCGGTCTGGTGCAGGGCAAGCCGGGCAAGGTATTTGCGCCGAAGTCTACCATCACCCGTGCGGAGATGGCGACCATCATGCAGCGCATTGCAGCATGATCCTTTGAAAGATAAACCATAAACGGGGGCGCAGCCGGCGGCTGTCGCTGCCCGGAACAGAAAAAACTCCGCAAGCGTTTTCGCTTGCGGAGTTTGTGTTTTCTGAGGAGCAGCTTACTTGCGGCTGGTGCGGTGTGCAGTGAACAGCTTAGTGGTGCCGGGATCGCAGGACAGCTCAAACATAGCGGTGTTCATCAGAAACTTGGAAAAATTCTTACGCATTACAATTACCTCAATTCAGTCTTGTTTTTTTTACTGATGATATTCTACCAGATTATTTTGTGCAAAACAAGCGCAAACGTATACGGAATATACAATGAAATAAAAAAACTTTTATGCAGAATGAACAATAGAAAAGGCAAACTGCATGAAACAAGAAGAATAAAAGGTGAAATACAAACAGAAAACGTTTGCGGTGAACCGGGAATAAAGCGTGATGTACGACAAAAAAGCTGCTGTTGCGTTGGGGCAACAGCAGCTTTTACATGGTATCGTTTTGTCTCAATCCTCGGTGCATTCGGGACGGATGATAGTATAGTTGCCCGAACGCAGCAGATCTGCAAGACCGAAGCTGTCTTCGGGGAGGGTGTCGGACAGAATACCGGTCGTACCCTGATCGCCGGGACGGTGGCAGTCCGAGCCGGCCGTCATGATGAGATGATGCTCCTTGGCATAGGCCAGCGCAAGATCGTTATGGCTGTCGTGGCGGGGGTTGAGGTTGAGCACCTCGACGCCGTCCAGATATTCAGCCGGAGCGGGGGTGCATTTTTTGCGGAACGGGTGTGCCTGCACGAGCAGTGCGCCGTCTGCGCGGTATTGCGGGGCAAAGGCCGCCAGACCCTCGCGCATGACGCGATCCGGATCTGCCAACAGGGCATCGTGAAAGCCGTACAGCAGATAATCATTGTCCGATTCGTCAAAACGAAGTTCAGCACCCGCATACACGCGGATATTGTATTTTTCGGACACTTTTTTCAGCCGGTGATAGCCCTGCAGGAAGGCCTGCGTTTTACTGCCGGGGGTGGTCAGATCAATTTCGGCATAGTCGAAGCATTCGCGGTTGTAGTGATCGGTGACGCAGATCGCGTCATAGCCGCAAGCGGTATAATACTTCATAATGGCCTCTGCGCCAAGCCAGCCGCAGCGGGAGATGTAGGTGGTATGCAGATGGGTTTCAATGCGGTACATAAGATCCTCCTTTTGGTGTATGAGAATGCCGCAGAATCCTGCGGCATTCTCAATCAGCAGCGCTGCGGTTGACCTGTTGGTGTATTGTGTGTGATAAAAGGGTTAAGAGAGAAAGGCGGTCGGTGCGCAGTGCTGTGGATTTATTTTTTTGATGCGCGGCATGAGCTGCGCGAAACCAGTGTCGGACGGATCATGCGGTGCGTGAACTCGTCCTGCGCATCCGAATCAATGATGCGCGTGAGCAGATCAACGGTGGCTTCTGCAAGAAGCTGCTTGCGCTGATCGACGGTGGAAAGCTCGATCTTTGGCAGTGCGGAATAAATGATGTTGTCAAAGCCGAGCAGGGAAATATCATCGGGGACAGAGATGCCGTATTCGTCTGCTGCCTGCAATACGCCGAGCGCCATGGAATCGGTCGAGGCGAAGATCGCAGTAGCGGAACAGCCGTTTGCGAACAGCTCCCGGCTGAGTGCACAGCCGATGTCGATCGAGGAGCAACCATGCGGATTGTCGATGACCTGCGGGGTGATACCTGCTTTTTCCAGTGTTTCGGTAAAGCCGCGCAGACGAAGCTGGTGCGTCAGGCTGTTGGGGCGGTTGCCCAGATAGACAATGTCACGGTGGCCGAGCTCCAGCAGATGCTCTGCTGCCAGACGGCCGCCTGCCAGATTATCAATGCAGACCGAGTTGACCTCATCGCCGCTGACGAGTGCCGGCGTTCCGAGCAGAACGGCAGGCAGTCGGGGAGCGAAATTCTGGATCATGGTTCCTGCATCCTGCTGTGAGCTGGCGAGGATGATGCCGTCAACCTGATGACTGATCAGGAAACCGAACAGCTCTTCGGTCACTTTGGTGTCATTCTGACCATTGCACAGGATCACGTTGTAGCCGAGGCTGCGTGCGTGCGTTTCGATGCCGAGAGAGAGTTCGGCATAGAACGGATTGGTCACCTCGGGAACGATCAGGCCGATGACGTTGGTTTTATTGCAGATCAGACTGCGTGCGAGTGCATTGACACGGTAGCCCTCCCGTCGGCAGATTTCCAGGATCCGCTGGCGGGTTTGCTCGCTCAGTTCAGGCGAATTGCTGAGTGCGCGGGAGACGGTAGAAGTCGAAACACCGGCAATGCGGGCGATATCTTTGATGGTAATGTGCTGTCGCATAGATGCCGCTTCCTTCCCATAGTAGTTTTAATAAGAATATAATACCGTATTTGCCGGGGAAAGACAAGGATAACGGCAGAAGGCGGGAAAAATATCAGATATGTTCCGGGTGCCGAAGCGGTTCCGGATGGACTCAGGCGTAAAATTCCTTGATATAGTCGAGGACAGCCTGTTCGGGACCCTGCAGCGGACCGGGGGTTTCCATTTTGAGCGAAACGGCTGCGGTAGCGAACAGCAGCGCATCCGGGATGGAAACGCCCATCATGCGCTTGGCAAGATAAGCACCGAAGGTAGTATCACCGCGTCCGGTACGGCCGGACAGATTGCGTGCCTTGACCGGGCAGGTATAATAGTCCTTGCCGTCATAGACCAGCATTTCGCTGTTGTGCGAGATCAGGATCTCCTTTGCGCCCCATTCATAAAGCTGCTTGGCAGCAGCGCGGCGGTCGGTCAGACCGGTGAGGATCTCGGCTTCTGCCGCATCGGTTTTGAGAAAATCAAAATAGGGGAGATAGGTCAGCTTGTCTTTCCAGTCGTGGAAGTTCATCAGGCCGTTTTCGTTGTGCCGGAGAAATCCCTGAATATCTGCGGATACCTTGCCTTTTTTGGAAAGCGCGGGGATCAGCTCGTTGGGGAAATCGCCGTACAGCAGACCGGCCAGATGATACAGGCCGCAGTCCACATCGGGGATCTGATCGGGAGTGATGGCATCCGACTGTGCCAGGCATTCGGCCTTGCGGCGTTCGCGGTCGGCGGTGAAGTAGGTGTTCTGCATCAGGGTGGTGCATTGGGCGGGCAGCACGGCGATATGGTCGCTGTCCAGATGAAATGCATCCAGTACATCGGTATCGTCCGGATGGATCTTGACTGAAGCGAAAAGGTTTGCGGAAGCGGCTGCGGCAGCGTATGCACAGAAGAATACAGCGCCGCCGATTTCGCGGACTTCCTGACCGGTATAGTCGATATTGATGTCCCGCGTGGCGGGTCCGATCAGCATAAGATCATATTTCATAAGAATCCTTCTTTCTCATTTCTACGGAAACGTTTGCGTTGATTACAGTATACGGGAATATGGAGAGAAAAGCAACTGTGCATAATTAACGAAAACACCTGGATGTAAATTGTGAATATCATAAAACTTTGATAGGAGAATGTGATTTTTTATTGACATAGCCGGGAGATAGTGGTACGGTTGAATCAGGAAATGAAAACGTTTGCGTAAAACGTGATGCAAATGAAAATGCAGGAGTAAAGAAAAAAGGGAAGAGAGAGGAGTTGTTATGATACAAGCTGTTTTCTTCGATATTGGAGGAACCGTACATACACAGGACGCTACCCCGGAGAGTGACCGCGATTATATCCGCCGACTGTGGTGCTTCCTTCATATGAATCATATTTACACAGCAGAAACGCCGGAGCAGCTTCTGGAGCACATCAATGCAGGCGCCAAAGCATACAAGTCCTATACCGAACAGGAACTGATCGAGCTGCCGCCGGATGTGATCTGGCAGAAGTTCTTCCTGAAGGACTTTGACATTCCGGCAGAAAAACTTGCGGGACTGGGCGAGGAGCTCTGCTACATGTTCGACCGATACCGCAAGCACATCGTCAAACGCGAGGGGCTGAAGGAAACGCTGGAGGCTCTCAGGCAGCGCGGGTATCGGCTGGGTGTAATCTCCAACATTATGAGCACGACCTTCGTACCGCGCATTCTGGAGGAACACGGCATAGCGCAGTATTTTGAAACGATTACGATGAGCAGCGTCTGCGGTATCCGCAAGCCGCGGCCGGAGATTTTCGAGATCGCGCTGAACGAAATGAGAATCGGGAAAGAACAGGCGGCCTACGTCGGAGATACCATCTCCCGCGATGTGCGCGGCGTGCGGAACGCCGGATGGCCGCTGATGATTCAGATCGATAACCCTCGCATTTATCACAAAGACGAAAAGTACCGCGGCATGGGGTATGAGCCGGATGTCAAGATCGGCTCGCTGCCCGAAGTGGTGACCGCGGTGGAACAATACAATCGGAATTTGAAGGAGGGGCAAAACTGAAATGAAACCAAAAGATCAGAACTACTCCAAATCCAGAAGGTTAAAGAACCAGATCAAGGCGGTTGTCACCAACCCATATAACCTGATCGTGCTGATCGCGATCGTGCTGCTGACCTACTTGATCGTTCTTCCTCTGCTGGATATGATTTCGACCTCGTTTACGCTGGCACAGAAGGATGCACGACTGGCGGGCGGCACAGCGGGATCGTTCACATTGTATTACTGGCAGCGCCTGCTCGGCAGCGCACTGACCAAGCAGATGCTGCTCCAGCCGCTGTTCAATTCGCTGCTGATCGGTGTCTGCGTATCGTTCTTCGCCATCCTGATCGGATCGGTTCTTGCATGGCTGATGGTCCGCACGGATCTTCCCTTCAAGCCGTTCTTCTCGCTGGCAGTTATCATTCCTTATATGATCCCGAGCTGGTGTAAGTCGCAGGCTTGGCTGACCATGTTCAAGACCGAACGCATCGGCGGTTCGCCAGGATTCCTGATGAGTCTCGGCATCAATGTTCCCGACTGGCTGGCATACGGCCCGGTCGCGATCATCACCGTGCTTTCGCTTCATTATTACGCATATGCGTATCTGCTGGTTTCCGCAGCACTGAACTCCATCAACTCCGAGCTGGAGGAGATGGGCGAGATCCAGGGCGCAGGCAAGGCGACCATTCTCCGCAAGATCACCTTCCCGCTGGTACTGCCGGCTATGCTTTCCGCCGTTATCCTGACCTTCTCCAAGGCGATCGGCACCTTCGGCGTTATCAACTACTTGGGCTCTAAGGTCAATTTCGTGACCCTGTCCAGCCAGCTGTACATGAACAGCAAGTCCCAGAATACCCAGACCGCGTTTGCCATGGCACTCATCATGATCTGCATCGCTTCGATCTCGGTATTCGTCAACCAGAAGCTGATCGGCTCGCGCAAGTCCTACGCCACCATCGGCGGCAAGGGCGGCCGTTCCACCCCGATCCGTCTGGGCAAGCATAAGCTGCTGATCACGGCCGTGCTGTTCCTGTTCTTTGTTTTCGGCATCATCATGCCGATCGCACTGCTGATCCTCGAGTCCTTTATGCTCCGGCAGGGCGACTACTCGCTGTCCAACCTGACGCTGCACTACTGGATCGGCGATCCGATCGCAACGGTAATGGAAGGCCAGCCGGGTATCTTCAAGAATGCTAACTTTATCAATTCGTTGATCAATTCCCTCAAGCTGACGTTTGTAAACGGTGTATTCGGCACCATCTTCGGTCAGATCATCGGTTATATCTGCGCCAAGGGCCGCGGCAAGCTGCACGGCAAGGTCGTAGAGCAGCTGGTATTTATTCCGTATCTGATCCCGTCCATCGCATTCGGCGGTATCTTCCTGTCGATGTTCTCCACTCCGCAGCAGCTGTTCGGCGTAACACTGGTTCCGTCCCTGTACGGCACGTTCGCCCTGCTGACCATCACCTCTGTTGTAAAGCATCTGCCGTTCGCTTCCCGCGCCGGCACCTCCAATATGCTGCAGATCGGCGGCGAGCTGGAGGAAGCAGCCGAGATTGCAGGCGCAGGCTTCTTCAAGCGCTTTATTCGCATTGTATTCCCGCTTTCCAAGGGCGGCTTCATTTCGGGCTTCATGCTGATCTTCGTTTCCATTATGAAGGAACTCGATCTGATCATCCTGCTGATGACCCCGAAAACCTCCACGCTGCCGTATTTGGCATTCCAGTATCAGAACAGTAACTCTCCGCAGGCTTCTGACTGCGTGGCAATCGTCATGTTCTCCATCGTATTCCTGGTATACGCACTGGCGAATATCTTTGGCGACGCAGATCTGGCGAAGAGCATGGGCGGCTGATCCGCATGGTATAACCGGAAAAAAGGAGTTTGGAAAATGAGCAAAATTGAACTGAAGCATATTGATAAATTCTATGGTAAGAACCACATTCTGAAGGATGTAAACCTCACGATTGAAGACGGTGACTTTATGACGCTGCTCGGCCCGTCCGGCTGCGGCAAAACCACCACGCTGCGTGTAGTATCCGGCTTGGAGAAGCCGCAGAACGGCACCATTCACATGGACGGCAAGGAAATCGTCAACGCTGCGGAGGCTCATTTCGCGCCTCCGAGCGAACGTGACCTTAACCTGGTATTCCAGTCCTACGCATTGTGGCCGCATATGACGGTGCGCGAGAACATCGCGTTCGGTCTGAATATCCAGAAGCTGCCCAAGGATGAGGTAGATCGCCGCATCAAGGATGCCCTTGGACGAATGCAGATCGGCCAGTATGTAGACCGTTACCCGTCCGAGCTGTCCGGCGGCCAGCAGCAGCGTGTTGCAATCGCCCGCGCTATCGCTTCCGAGCCGCATCTGCTGCTGATGGATGAGCCGCTGTCCAACCTGGATGCAAAGCTCCGCGTGGATATGCGCAGCGAGCTTAAGCGTCTGCACACCGAAACCGGCACGACGATGATCTACGTTACCCACGATCAGGTCGAGGCGCTGACCATGTCCACCAAGATCGCGATTTTCCGCGAAGGTATCATCATTCAGGTGGCACCTCCGCTGGAGCTGTACAACAACCCCGCAAACCTGTACGTTGCGGACTTCATCGGCAACCCGCGCATCAACTTTGTTGACGGCAAGGCAGAGGTTTCCGCTTCCGGTCTGACAGTAAACAGCGTGCTGGGCCGGATGACATTCCCGACCGATCATCTCAAGGACGAGAATATGCCGCGGGAAGCATCGTTCGATGCAGTGCTCGGCATTCGTCCGGAGCAGGTTACCATCAACACCTCGCGTCAGTCCCCGTCCGACATCGAAGCGCATATCTACACCTCGATGCCTGCCGGCTCCGAGACTCTGGTCACCGTCAAGGTCGGCGGCGTGAGCATGGTCATCAAGGCGCTCGGCATTACGCATTACAACCCGGATCAGGTGGTCTATCTGTCGATCGACACCACCAAGATCAACGTATTTGATAAGAAAACCGAAAACCTCATCAAGTATTCGGTTGAATAAGCACCATACCAGCAATGCACACTTTCACAAGAAACGAAGAGAGGAAACTGAAGGAGGAAAAACAAATGTTACAGCACAAGCGCACTTTAGCAGGTATTCTGGCAGCAACGATGATGTTTTCGCTGACCGCGTGCGGCGGAGGCGGAGCGACGACGGATCCGGGCAGCGATGCCGCGCAGGATCCGAATGAGGCAGCGGCAGCAGGCACGCTCCAGCTGAGCGAGTGGGAAGAGTCCTCCGGTATCTTCAACACGGATGAGACCGATGAGGAACTGTACGAGAAGGCGAAGGAAGAGGGCAAGGTAACCATCTATTCGATTTCCTCCCGTATCACCAAGGTCGCCAATGCCTTTATGGAGAAGTATCCCGGCGTTGAAGTAGAGCCGTTCGATATTTCCACCAACGAGCTGCTGGAAAAGGTTACCCGTGAGTATGATGCCGGTCAGCACGTTGCCGATGTGGTGCATATCAAGGATCAGGACGGTACGCTGTACAACGAGTATATTCTGCCGCGCAAGTTCTATAACTACAAGCCGGCAGATATCCTGTCGCACATTGATGAAAAGTACACCAAGACGCAGACCCCGATGTATGTCGAGCTGACGCAGCTGTTCTACAACAGTGAAGCTTATCCGGACGGTTCTCCGGTGACGAATATCTGGCAGCTGACCGAGCCGGACTGGAAGGGCCGTGTCATGATGCAGAACCCGCTGGATAATCTGGCATGGGGCTCCTGGATCACCGGTTTCTGCGTAGGCGATGTTCCGGATCAGCTGGCTGCTTCCTACAAGGAGCTGTACGGTAAAGAGCTGACGCTGTCCGACGGCTGCGAGAACGCAGGCTATGAGTTCCTCAAGCGTCTGCATGACAACGAACCCATCTTCACATCTTCTTCTGACGAGATCGCGGAAGCTGTAGGTACCAAGGGTCAGACCAATCCGCCGATCGGCTTCTGCTCTTCCTCCAAGCTGCGTAAGAATGAGGATAACAACTGGTGCCTCGCTCCGGTAAACCTCGAGCCGACCACTGGTATCCCGCAGATCAACACCCTGTATGTTGTCGGCGAGTGCGAGCATCCGAATGCTGCCAAGCTGCTGATCCGCTTCATGATGGGCGGCGCAGACGGCGATGTATCCGGCTACAAGTACTTCAATACGCTGGGCGGCTGGCCGGTACGCGATGATATCGAACCGGCTGAGGGTTCCACCCCGTACAGCGAGCTGAACGTTTCTGATTTCAACGTTACCGATATCTATGAGAACATCAACCCGGTTCGTGATTTCTGGACGCTGCTCGGCTAAGACGTAATCAAAAGAGAAAACTATACGGACGCGGCAGGCTGAAAAGCCTGCCGCGGATAGTAAAAGCGGAAGGAGCATACAGAATGGCTTTATTCGTAACCAAGGAAGGCAAGCGCAAGAGTCCGATGGCAGTTACCTGCTTTTTCGTGGATCTGCTGTTCTGTCTGGTATTCGGCGGTATGTATGCACTGCTGACCGGCGTACTGCATGACCATCTGCCTCTCGGCGGAGGCATGGCAGAGAACTGGATCCACTGCGGTCTGATCTCTGTGGTGGGTACTGCGGTCTGCTGCATCCTGTTTCTGCTGCCGGATAAGCGAATCGTGCCGTACAGCTTTGCGAGCCTGCCGGTTATCACGATCATGTGCGTGGTCGCAGCATTCCAGCTGGAGCCTGCTGCCCGGAATATGATGCTGTATGTGACCTTCCTGTATACCTTGATGCCGATCCTTGTCGGCAACGCGGTATCGTGGACGCTATATTTCAAGCTGTACAAAAAACCGATGCCGCGCCGCCTGTAAAGGGGAGCAGTATGGAAAAACTGACAAAAGAGTGCGTGCTGCAATCTGCGGCACGGTTGGAGCAGGAATCGCAGGATGCGGTGATGCGGGATATTCCTCAGTTTTTTGAGGCGGAGATCGTGACCCGGTTTGCGGGTGCGGCGCCGCAAAAGAAAGAACTGAATCCGCTGGTGTTCAACATGGAGCGGGGCATATGTCTTGCTGAAACAGTAGATTTTCTCCGGGAATGCCCGGCGCTGCGGCCGTATGACCTGATCCTGGCCAATGAGTTGGATAGCGGCTGTGCCCGGTCGGGCGAGCGGGATACTGCCGCAGAGATCGCCCGTGCGCTGGGAATGCAGTATGTGTTCGGGCTGGAGTTTGTCGAGCTGAAGGACGCTGCACACGGGTTTCACGGCAATGCAATCTTTTCGCGCTGGCCGATCCTGTGGGCAGAGGTGCTCCGTCTGCCGGAGCAGTATAACTGGTATTATGACCGACAGAAGCGCATCGGCGGCCGCAATGCGGTTTTTGCAAAGCTTGATGTGCAGGGACAGGAGGTCGGCGCGGTATCCATCCATCTGGAAAACCGGACGAGCGGCGCGGGACGCTTGCAGCAGATGAAAGCTGTACTGCAGGAGGTTGAGCGTGTATTTCCGGGGATTCCCGTTGTGCTGGGCGGCGATCTCAATACCAATACCTTTGACGGACGCGATAAGGCGGTGATTCGTCATCTGTGTGACGAGCCGGAGGAACTGGCTGCGGCGATCGAAATGATCGACCTGTATGAACCGCTTCTGCAGGACTGCACCGCAGCAGGCTATGCATGGCGGGCGGCTTCGGGCGGTGCGGACTGCACACGGCGCAAACCGCTGCCGGAGGGCGGCTGCCTGCATATGAAGCTGGATTGGTTGCTGCCGCGCGGCTTTACCGTGCACTGCAGCAGTGTGATTTCTACACTGACGGCAGACTGCGGCTTTGCTGCGCAGGACAGTGCGCTGGCCCGGTATACACAGCCGGAGCTGAGCGATCACAATGTGGTTCGTGCCTCCCTTGCACTGCCGCAGAAGGAGGAGTAAACGTGATTAACACTATATTATTTGATATGGGAGGAACGCTCGAGGATATCTGGTATAATGATCAGACGATTCACTCGGTTACCGGAGAGTTGCGGACGTTCCTCAATGAACATGATCTGGGTACAGGCTGCAATGACATTACCTTCTGGAACAAGCTGAACAGCGGTATCCGTACCTACAAACAATGGAGCGAATCCAACGAACTGGAGAAAAAACCGGAGGAAATCTGGCCGGAGTATTATATGGCGGACTTCAATCTGGACCGTGAAAAACTGCAGGAGGTAGCGGAACGGCTGGCCGGCATGTGGGAAGTGACCTATTATCACCGTGAGCTTCGTCCGAAGGTCAAGGAGACTTTGGAGGAACTGAAAAAACGCGGATATCATCTGGGCGTCATCTCCAATACGGCATCGCTTTATTCGGTGTTCGATGTGCTGGAGCAGTACGGAATCCGCGATTATTTTGAAGATGTTACCTTGTCCAGCGTGACCGGATACCGGAAACCGCATCCGTCTATTTTCCAGATCTCGCTGCGCCAGATGCAGGCGAAGCCGGAGGAATGTGCCTATGTGGGCGATACGATCTCGCGTGATATCATCGGTGCAAAGCGAATGCATTTTGGTGCCGCGATCCAGATCCAGTCGTTCCTGTCGGCGCAGAAGGATGCCGGTGTAGATGCTGCTTACCAGCCGGATCATATCATTCGGGAATTGCCGGAGCTGGTGGATTATCTGGAGGAGCGAAATCGAGCAGAGCGCTTGACGATGCAATAAGAAAAAGAACGTAACCGTAACAATCTCTCTCTCTTTTTCTGACCGTACCCTGCCATTGCAGGGTGCGGTCAAATATTTTAGACAGGAGGGAAACGAAAATGGGGAAAATTACAGTGGTGGATATCGTGCTGCGGCTGCTGGGTGCAGTGATCGTCGGGTTTGCCGTCGGCGCGCAGCGCGCACGAACCTCGCATCCGGCGGGAATCCGCACACATATTCTGGTAGCACTCGGCTCGTGTGTGGTCATGGTGACAAGCTGCATCCTGTATGAGCAGACGATCGCAGTATTTGGGACAACGCCCTCTGACCCGGCGCGACTGGGCGCACAGGTCATCAACGGCATCGGTTTTCTGGGTGCCGGTGCGATCCTGCGTGAGGGATTTACCGTTCGCGGACTGACAACAGCGGCCAGTGTCTGGGTCGTTGCCTGTCTCGGTCTGTCGGTCGGCATGGGATACTATGTGCTCACGGCGGTCGGTACGGTGATTGCCTTTGTAACACTGGTGGCGTTTGACGGGATTCAGGAGAAAATCCGCACCAGAAGCCGCTCGGAACTGGATCTGCAGATCGAATGTGACCATATGGGCGACATCATGGTGGAACTGTCGCATCTGGCAGAACGGCATTTCGCGAAGCTGCTTGATCTGTCCTTCAGCAGAACTCCGCATAACACCTATATCATCAGCTTCCGTGCAAGCTTTCCACCGAACGGATATGAGTCCGCGCAGAATGCATTCCGTCAGGAGCTGGCAGGTGTTTCTGGCATGATCCGCATGGAAAATCATAATGACCATATCTAAGGCAACACCGCATAATTAGAGCAGCGGCTTCTTGCGCAGGCTCCGGTCGCGCTGCCGCGGCTTCTTGCGTAGGCTCCGGTCGCGCTGCCGCGGTTTCTTGCGCAGGCTCCGGTCGCGCTGCCGCGGCGCTTGGCGGAAATTTTATGCCCTGACCTTGCTGTGCTTTTATGTTAATACATCAGGTATTGCTGTAAGATCACGCCTCGTCCGTGCAGAAAAATTTGCTTGCAGTATTATGCGGTATTGTCCTATTTCTTCCCGAGGGGAACAGCAGCACCCGAATCAGTGGCATGGTCGGTGCTGCTGTTTCCTTTTACCCGCAATCATACACCGTTGGGAAAACCACAGCAGTTCCCGCGGTCATTTCTCAGACAAAGGAGTCGGTACAGTATGAACCCGGTTTTTGTTATCGGACATCGTAATCCGGATACAGATTCGATCTGCTCTGCGATCTGTTATGCAGAGCTTAAGCACAGGCTGACCGGAGAACCATATATCCCCTGCCGGGCAGGCCATGTCAATACAGAAACCAAATTTGTCCTGGAGCGCTTCGGTGTAAAAGCGCCGCGTTATATCAAGTCATTTGAGCCGTGTCTGTGCGATGTGCAGTACCGCAGGATCCCCGGTATTGATGAGGAGATGTCGCTGCACCGCGCATGGAATTACATGAACGAAAACGATATCCAGACGCTGGCCGTTGTCGATGAGGACCGTCATCTTAAGGGACTGCTGACGCTGAGCGATATCGCGCGCTTCTATATGGAGGACAAGGACGCGAACGCACTGGCGGAGGCCGGCACAAGCTATCGCAATCTGGTGGATGTACTGGATGGTACGCTGATTGTCGGTGATATCGAAAAGCGGTTCGAGCAGGGCAGCGTGGTGGTTGCAGCGGCCAATCCGGATGTTCTGGAGGATTATATCGGGCCGCGTGACATGGTCATTCTCGGCAATCGCTATGAGAGTCAGCTCTGCGCCATTGAGATGAACGCGGGCTGCATTGTTATCGGGCTCGGCGCGAAAGTCTCGCGTACCATCCGCAAGCTGGCAAGTGAAAATCAGGTATCCATCATCGCAACGCCGCTGACAACATACAGCTGCGCCAAGGTGGTCAGTCAGGCTGTGCCGGTGCGCCATGTCATGCGCCGTAGGGGACTGATCACCTTTGAACCCGATGACGTGGTAGAGGATGTAAAGCGCGCAGTATCCAAAAAGCGTATGCGCTACTATCCGCTGCTGGATGAGCAGGGACGGTATATCGGAATGTTTTCTCAGCGCAATCTGCTGGATCTGGAGCGTCCGTCGGTCATTCTGGTCGATCATAACGAGCGGGATCAGGCAGCAGACGGCATTCGTTCGACCAATATCATTGAGATCATCGACCATCACCGCATTGATTCGGTTGAAACGAGCGGGCCGATCTATTTCCGCAATCAGCCGCTCGGCTGTACTGCGACCATTATCACAGGAATGTATCATGAGCATAATGTGCCGATCGAGCCGAAAATCGCGGGTCTGCTGTGCTCTGCGATCCTGTCGGATACACTGATGTTCCGTTCTCCGACCTGTACGCCGCTCGACCGCGCTGCCGCAGAGGAGCTGGCGCAGATCGCAGGTCTGGACATCAAAGAGTACGCAACGGAGATGTTCCGCTCCAGCTCGCGCCTGCGCGACCGTTCGATGGACGAGCTGTTCCATATGGATTTCAAGTACTTTCAGGTACAGAATAAAAAAATCGCCATTTCGCAGATCACGAGTGTCAGCGAGAATGAGCTGAATGGCATCCGGGATAAAATGCTGGACTATATGGAGGACTATCTCAAGACGAGCGGACTGTCCATGCAGTTTGTCATGCTGACCGATATCATCGAGGAAAAGACCGAACTGCTTTATGTCGGCCGGGGTGCAAAGAATCTGGTGCATACCGCGTTCCGCAAGGAATGCGGGGAGCATTCGGTCGTGCTGCCGGGTGTAGTCAGCCGCAAAAAGCAGATGGTAACGCCGCTGCTCAGCGCAATGGAGGAGGAAGGGACCATGTAAGGCGGAAGTGCCTTGTGCTGCGTGCAGGCGCAGTTCGTGTGATACGGAACGAATACCCCCGCCCTGCACAATCTGTGCAGAATGGGGGTATTTACGCTCTGCGGAAGGGAAAAAAACAGTTCGGAGAGGATGTATCGAAATTAAAATTTTCACAAATGCGGATATTTAGAACTTAATATATAATAATATGGAGACAATTAAATACACAAACGTTTGCGAATGTACAAATTACACAAAAATAAACAAAATACTTCTTACAATGTGAGGGATGAAACTTTGCCTGATTCGGTGTTATACTGTATATATACCAAGGAGCGCAGGGTGTAAAACGACCATCAGCGCAAACGTGTGCGTAAACGGTTTCCGCAGGAAATGAGGAGGAGCAGAACATGACAGAAACGATTGCATATCTTCGCGAATTTCACTTTGCATCGGTCGTGCTGCGGCTCGCTCTGGCTATGCTGCTCGGCGGCTGCATCGGTCTGGAGCGGGAACGAAAACGCCGTCCGGCGGGGTTCCGCACTTATATGCTGGTGTGTCTGGGCGCGGCACTGACCGTGCTGCTCAGTCTGTATGAGTATACGCTGATAACCGGCCCGTGGTCGGCGCTTGCAGCCGAGCTCGGCATGAAAACCGACGTTTCCCGTTTCGGCGCACAGGTCATCAACGGCATCGGCTTTCTCGGCGCAGGCACGATTCTGGTCACCGGCCGTCAGCAGGTCAAGGGACTGACTACCGCCGCCGGATTGTGGGCTTCGGCGTGTACCGGCCTTGCGGTTGGCGCGGGATTTTACGAGTGCGTACTGATCGCGTTTGCTATGATCTTTCTGAGCATCCGCCTGTTTCCAATCGTGGACGCATACATTCAGGAAAATGCGCGCGACATCAATCTGTATCTGGAGTTTAACTCGATGGATGATGTCAGCACGATCATCAATCAGCTGAAGGCGCAGAATGTGCAGATCTATGACATCGACATCGAGCGCAACCGGAGCGGTGAGCAGCTGCATCCAAGCTCGATCTTTTCAATCCGTCTGAATGAAAAAATACCGCATACGCAGCTGCTGTCCGAACTGGCCGGGCTGGATTGCCTGTGCGTGATCGAAGAGCTGTAACGGGAGGAAGACAATATGTTATCTGTTTTTGACGGTCTGCGCAGCGTTACCACACTCTCTGTGTTTGTGCGTCTCGCCTGTGCATTTATCTGCGGCGGCATTATCGGCATCGAGCGCTCGTACAAGCGTCGTCCGGCAGGCTTCCGCACCCATATCCTCATCTGCATCGGTGCAGCGATCACCACGCTGACCAGTCAGTATCTGTATCTGAGTATGCATTATTTCACTGATATGGCGCGTCTGGGCGCGCAGGTTGTTGCGGGCATCGGCTTTATCGGCGCCGGTACGATCATCGTCACCAAGCGGCAGAATGTGAAGGGCCTGACAACAGCGGCCGGACTGTGGACCTCGGCTATCATCGGTCTGGCGTTCGGCGGCGGCTTTTATGAGGGCGGCATTCTGGCCACCTGCTTTATCATGCTGGCAGAGCAGGTGTTCTCGCGGCTGGAGTACCGTGTGCTGGAGCACGTTCCCGAGATCAATGTGTATATGGAATACGAGGATAAAACGTGTCTGGACGATGTGCTCCAACTCTACCGCGGCTGCAATGTCAAGGTGTTGAATATCCAGATTACCCGTGCGGCGGAAAACGGGGAGCACAACGCCTGCGCCATCTTCACACTGCGCCTGCCGCGCAGCTGTACGGTAAACCGTTTGATGACACTGGTCGGCAAGCGTAAAGGCATCGTGTCGGTCGAGGAATTGTAAAACAGAACAAATCTATTGCATTTCATCCTTTCAGGCAACACCGCATAATGAGACAAAAGGCGACTTGCGAGCAGGTTTTGCGTGCTGACGAGGCTTGGTTCTGCGGTAATACTTGAGGTATTACCATGGAAGCGCAGCAAAGTCAGGGCGCAGAATTTCAGCAAAGCGTCGCAGCAGCGCGACCGGAGCCTGCGCAAGAAGCTGTGGTTCTCATTATGCGGTGTTGTCTTAACAGGCCGTGAGCCGCTTAACGCGCACTGGCGCGCGAATTGTATAAATTGCAGGAATATGACATTTTGACAGACTGAGACGCACATCTTGCGATGTGCGTTTTTTTGCGTATTTGCACGGTTACAGCTCCGGCACATCTGTATCTATGAACGGTACATCGGTTTTGCATACCGCATCAATCGCTTTGGACATATGCTGGATACGGTACTGCCGCGGTGACGTACCGACCTTCTTAACGAACAGGTTGATCAGACTGCCGCTGGTCGAGTAGCCGACCTCCTCGGCGATTTCCGCAATCGGCTTCTGCGTGCGCACAAGCAGGACTTTTGCACGCTCAATACGCGAGTTGATTACATAATCGGCAGGGGAGAAGCCGGTGCGGCGCTTGAACATATGCGCGAAATAGGATGCGCTCAGGCACACGGTAGACGCCAGCTCCTCCACAGAAATCAGCTGACCGATATGTGAGCGAATGTACTGGATGGCCTGCTCGACCGGCGTATCTGCTGACTGCTCGGCGGCACTCGGCGAGAGCAGCAGGTCAAACATGCGGTAGATGCGTGCCGAGCGCTGCATGTCGGTCTCTACACCGTTTTCATCGTAAAAGCGCACCATGTCGTACAGCAGATTGCCGATCAGCGTGTTGTTATCGCGGCGGATGAGCCAGCCGTGCCGGTCGGTGATGCGGCGGCACAGCTCACGCGCGTTCGAGCCTTCAAAGTGCATGTAAACGAACTCCAGCCCGTCCTCGGCGTGGTAGTAGTGCGGCTCAATGCAGTCGAGCAGCAGTATGTCACCGGCCTCGGCGACATTGAACTCACCGCGGTACTCCACACGGAAGCGTCCCTTGCGGATGTAGGCGATGAGCAGCGGCGGATAACTGTCGCGCTTCATAAAATAGTTGGCGGTGCAGTAGTAGTGACCGCACCATGTCGGGTAGAACAGCAGCTCTCTCGCGGTCTGCGACGGCGTAAACGGAAAACAAACCGACTCACTTCGGATGCCGGGATCAACACTTTGCATAGACTCTTCTCCTTCCTTATTTTGCATTCATAGAATCTATGAACGAAATAGCAGGATTGATGAACTGGTTTTCTGTGTTTTTTCACAGAAAGCAGGATTGATGAACTTTGCAGCAGAAACGCTTATTGAATATATCCATAAAATATTTTATACTTAGGCCAGAAGTTAGGAAATGGATACAATAAACGAAGATAAATCGAATTTGTTGTATGTATTTCACAAAACATCAAAATTAGCAGTACAAAAACAGAATCAAACACTTTTTTGCAAATCAAAGAAAGAAGGAAAACATTATGTTTATCGGTGAAAAGAAAATTGCTCGTCCGTTCCGTTGGGGTATCGTAGGCGGCGGCCGCACTTCCGGCGTTGGCTACAAGCATCGTCTGGGTGCTATGCGAGACAACACCTCGTTCGTACTCAAGGCTGCAGCGTTCGACCTGGACTTCGCCCGCTGCGTAGACTTCGGCAAGAACCTGAACATGGATGAGGAACGCCTCTATCCGGATTACAAGACCATGTTCGCTGAGGAAGCAAAGCGCGAGGACGGCATCGAGGCTGTTGACATCGCAACCCCGAACTTCCAGCACTTTGAGGTCTGCAAGGCAGCTCTGGAAGCCGGCCTGCATGTAATCTGCGAGAAGCCGCTGTTCTTCAAGGTTGAGGAAGGCGAGGAGATCAAGAAGCTGGCTGAGGAAAAGGGCAAGATTGTTTGCGTAACCTACGGCTTCTCCGGTTTCGACCTGCTGAGCCAGATGCGTTCCATGGTCCTGAACGGTGACATCGGTGAGGTTACCATGGTAGACCTCCGCTACGCACACGGCTTCGCTTGCGACCCGACCGGCGACAAGCAGGCTGAGGGTCAGAAGTGGCGTGTTGATCCGGCAAAGTCCGGCCCGTCCTTCGTACTTGGCGACCTGTCCACCCATACCTTCTACATGTCCGAGCTGATCTGCCCGCAGCTGAAGCTGAAGCAGCTGCTGTGCGATCGCCAGAGCTTCATTAAGTCCCGCGCACCGCTGGAGGACAATGCTTACGTCCTGATGCGTTATGAGAACGGCGCAGTTGGCCGTATGTGGGCATCCGCAGTTAACGCAGGTGACATGAGCAGCCAGCACATCCGCATTGTCGGCACCAAGGCTTCCCTCGAGTGGAACGACATGCATCCGGATGAGCTGTACTACGAAGTACAGGGTCAGCCGCGTCAGACTCTGGTTCGTGCAATGGATTACCTGAATCCGGAAGCTCTCGAGTACGAGCGCCTGGGTGCTCTGCACTACACCGGTCTGATCGAGTCCTGGAGCAACCTGTATACCCGTTTTGCTATCGCAATGGATGCAAAGAACCGCGGCGACGAGGAGACCCTCAAGAATCTGGTTTACCCGGATCTGGAGCACGGCATCGACGGCATCCGCTGGGTAACCAAGTGCGTAGAGTCCGCTGACAAGGGCGGCGTATGGGTAGATTTCAAGTAATTCTCCCAATTTCCATCTAAACTAAGACACTCTCTCATTTCTTTTCTCTGTACCGCTGCCTTCCGTAAGGCAGGCAGCGGCAACCTTTTAAGGTGCTTAAAAATTCCCTCCTATATAACATACTCTTGAAATTCTCTCTCTAAAAATCGCTCCAACGATTTCTACTACAACAAAAAAGAAGAAAAGTGAGGTTTTTTATATGAAACTCGCAATTTGCACTGACGTATTCGCTGATCTGTCCTACACGGACATGCTTGACAAGGTAAAGTCCCTCGGTATCGACGCGGTCGAGATGACCGCCGGCGGCTGGGGCGCCCGCAAGCACTGCAACACTGCAGAGCTGCTCGCAGACGCCGGCAAGCGCAAGGAATTCATGGGTGAACTCGAGAAGCGCGGCATGCGCATCTCCGCTCTGAACACATCCTGCAACCCGCTTTGGCCGAGCAAGACCGGTGAGGAATACAAGAAGTCCATGTACGACTGCGCTACGCTCGCAGGTCTGCTGGGCGTTAAGAAGATCGTTGCCATGGCAGGTCTGCCGGCCGGCAGCGAAACCGACACCACCCCGAACTGGATCACCTCTACCGTTTCTTGGCCGGACTTCATGGCTCCGGCTTACGAGTACCAGTGGAAAGTAACCATCGAGTTCTGGAACGAGTTCATCGCGCACTGCAAGAAGTGCGGCATCGAGCACATCGCAATCGAGGAATTCCCGGGCACGATGGTCTGGTCTGCTTCGACCCTGCTCAAGCTGCGCGAAGCGACCGACCCGATGCTCGGCATTAACCTCGACCCGTCGCACATGATGGTTCTGGGCGCCGACCCGATCGCGGCTGCTCGCGCTCTCAAGGGCTGCATCTTCCACGTTCACGGCAAGGATGCCCGCATCGAGCGCGGTCTGGCTGACACCGACGGTCTGCTCGAGCCTCACCCTGTTACCGAGTCCGCTGACCGCGTTTGGAACTATGTTGCAGTCGGCTGCGGCAAGGACCTGCAGTGGTGGAAGGAATTTTTCTCGGTTTGCCACATGATGGGCTACGACGGTGACGTTTCCCTCGAGATGGAGGACCTGACTATGACCGTTGATGCAGGCGTCAACACCTCTATCGACGCACTGCGCCAGACCATCAGCCAGTAATTGGTGCGGTATCACCGAACAATTGCTCTTGTCGAATTGTCCGGTGATACCGTAAAAGAAAAAGATTTTTCATTAAGTCCACAGCATTTTCGCAATTCCAGCACCACCCCCATAGAGAAGAAAGAAAATCAATATGAGAAGAAGAGAAAGGGCAGTGTTTGAACTATGAAAAAGAAGCTTTTAGCAATGACGTTAGTAAGTGCTCTGTGTGCCGGCATGCTGGCAGGCTGCGGCGGCGGTTCGTCCGCATCGACTGACAGTACGGGCGACAGCGGCTCTACTGCTTCCGGTGATGCCTACAACGTAACCGTTATCGTAAAGCATACGGACGGTCACTTCAACAAGGTTATTGCCGGTGCGCGCGCTTACGGCAGCGAGCACGACAATGTAAACGTCGAAATCCAGTCTCCGACCTCGGCTACCTCGTATGATGAGCAGGTAAACATGATCGAGACCGCACTCGGTAACCCAGGCATTGACGCCGTTGTTATCGCTCCGCAGCAGTCCACCTCTACCGCAACGCTGGTAGATACCGCGACCAAGCCGGTCGTGGCACTCGATACCGACTTCACCTCGGACAAGAAGGCATGCTTCGTTGGCACCGGCAACGAGGACGCAGCGCTGAACGGCGGCAAGGCGGTTGCTGAGGCCTGCAAGGCACTCGGCAAGGACAAGCCGACGGCGGTTATCATCGCAGGCGTACAGGGCGACGAGACCCATGAAGCACGTCTGCGCGGCTACCGCGATGCGATTGAAGCCGCAGGCGGTCAGGTGCTCGAAGTGCAGTACACCGACACCATGCCGGACAAGGCAGCAGCTGCGATGGAGGCGGTTATCCAGAAGTACCCGGACGGCGTAGACGCAGTTCTGTCCATCGCGGATGACATGGCGCTTGCAGCTGCAAAGGTTATCAAGGATTCCGGCAACACCAATTACGCAGATACCGTTCTGTGCGGTTTTGACGGCAACCAGTCTGCCATTGAGGCTGTTATGGATGGCTCTCTGACCATCGACATCGCTCAGATGGGCTACGACATGGGCTACAAGGCTGTTGAAGCAGCAGTTACCGTACTTGAGGGCGGCTCGGTTGAATCCTTCATCGACTCCGGCTCCAAGGTTATCGACTCCTCCAATATCGACGAGTACGTCTCCGACATGAAGTCCAAGGGCCTGTGGGAGTAATTCAAACACACATTTGACAGCATAAACAGTTTATAGACAGGGCGGACGCAGAGTTCGACACATGCGTCCGCCCTAACTATACACATTTTTGAGAATTAAATTACAAATATGGGAAATTGAAGCGGTTGAGGGACCGCGTGAAAGAGGGGATTCCAATGGTTTGGACTATGGCGACGTTTATCGGTTTCACGATACTTGTTGCAGTTATTTCGTATGTAAAAACAAAGGGCGATGACCAGAGCACCGCAGACGGCTATTTTCTGGCCGGACGCGGACTGCCGGGCTTTGTTATCGCAGGTTCGCTGCTGCTGACCAACCTGTCGGCAGAGCAGCTGGTCGGCACAAACGGCCAGACTTGGAGCGTTGGCATGAGCCCGATGGCGTTCGAGATCGTAGCGGCTCCGTGCTGTATCGTGCTGGCGCTGTTTGCGGCGCCGCGTTATCTGAAAAGCGGCATTACCACCATTCCGGAGCTGATCGGTCTGCGCTATGACCGCAGCACGAAGCTGTGGTTCTCCATCGCGTATATTCTGCTGTACATTGTCGTACAGATTCCGGTTATCCTGTACTCCGGTTCGCTGGTATTTGAAAATATCTTCAACGTATCCGGTATTCTGGGCGTAACCAAGTTCCAGGCCGTTATCATTCTGTGTATCATCATCAGTGTCATCGGCTCGATTTACGCCATCTTCGGCGGACTGAAAGCTGTTGCCGTATCGGATACCGTAAACGGCATCGGCCTGCTGATCGGCGGCTTCATGATCCCGTTCTTCGCACTGAGCGTGCTCGGCAAAACGGCAGGTGGTGACGGTCTGTCGGTTATCGACGGTATGCGTTTCCTGATCGAAAACCATTCGGATATGCTCAACTCTATCGCTCCGGCGGATTCTCTGCCGCCTGCGGTTCCGTGGCCGACCGTATTTACCGGTCTGTTCTTCCTCGGCCTGCAGTCCTGGTGTACGCACCAGTCGTTTATTCAGCGTGTACTTGCTGCAAAGAACCTCAAGGAAGCACAGAAGGGCGCACTCTACTGCGCGTTTCTGAAAATTATTGGTTTTATGTACCTTGCGCTGCCGGGCGTTATCGCGTATGCGCTGTTTGAGCTGCAGGGCGATCAGGTATCCATGATGGACGAAGCGTACCCGCAGCTGGTTTCGCAGGTTGTTCCGGCTCCGCTGATGGGCTTCTTCGCAGCCGTCATGCTCGGCGCGATCCTGTCCTCGTTCAACTCGGTGCTGAACTCGGTAGATACCATGTTCACCATGGACATTTACAAGGAATTCATCGACAAGGACGCTTCCGAGGAAAAACTGGTTAAGATCGGCAAGAATGTCGGCATCATCTTCGCGGTGCTGACCACCATCGTTGGTCCGCTGATCTACTTCTTCCCGGCAGGCTTGAAAACCTTCCTGGATTCTCTCGTAATGCTGATTGCACTGCCGGTGCTGACGGCCGTATTCGGCGGCTTCTTCTTCAAGCACCTGCCGAAATACAGCGCAAAGGTCATTTTGGCGCTGCATGTGGTCTGCTACGGCTCGTTCCTGCTGTTCCTCAACAGCAAGTTCCATTATCTGTATGCTGTATTCGTTCTGCTGCCGGTTGAGCTGCTGATTATGTTCATTTTCAATCAGCGAAACAAGACAAAGCATCCGGAGGCATGGGTACAGAAGGACATCGGCGCTGTCGATCTTACTCCGTGGAAATATCGCTGGGTCGCTACCGCACTGATTCTCATTTGTGTTGCAGCGGTTTACCTTGCGTTCTCTCCGCTCGGCATCGGTACCTGGAGTTATACACAGCCTTTCTAAAATCGAAAGTAAAACGGAGTGCGTTTGCACTCCGTTTTAGTCTGTCAAAAAGCAGTATTTCGACTCTTGTACTTCGTGCGGCAGCACGCATAAAATAGAATTTGCGGAGCAAATTCATAAATTCCGAGATACAAAAGGGAAGAAAAATGTGCCTGCAAGGCGCGGCTTTTCTTCGAAATTCGATCGAAAGGGTTGTTTCAATCGAGAGGCTGCTCGGAAAACGTTAGTGTTTCGACAGACACAAAAGCCCGCACAGTTGCTTTACGCTGTGCGGGCTTTTGCAATTTACTTTTCAGTCGAATCCTCCATCACGAAGCACGCTCGGCCGTTCGCCTTGGCCTGATAGAGCACGCGGTCGGTTTCGGTGAGCAGGTGCTTGATCTCCTGCGGGAAAACAAAGCGGTACGCGCCGATGCTGCAACTGACCGTGACCTGTTCGAGAATACCGGAAATATCGCGCAGGAACTGCGTCAACAGATGTTCCAGTTGGTCCTGCGACAGATCTATATCGAGCATTACGGCAAACTCGTCACCGCCGATACGGCCGACAGAGCCGCAGAAACGAAAGGTGTTCTGCAGATGCTCGGCGAACTGCTTGAGGACCTCATCACCGACAGAATGGCCGTATTTGTCGTTGATGTGCTTGAAATAATCCAGATCACAGACCAGAAACCAGCCAGCTGTTCCGGCGTGGGACTTCTGGCTGCGGAGACAGGTGTGCAGGAACAGCTTGCGGCCCATAATGCCGGTCAGGAAGTCCAGCTCGCCGGTGTACTCACGAAATTTCATGTAGCGGTAGACCATCAGGATGAGGATGAGCAGAATGAAGTTGAGCGCCAGCATGGAAGTCAAAAACTGCACCTGCAGGTGGAGAATATCCCGATGGATGTCCTGTGTGACATCTATGCCGTGCTGCCCGAGCATGTAGTACATACGGCTGGAGAAGTAGACGGTCGAGAGGACCGCCATACAGAAGATAAACGTACTTACGGCCCCCAGCACGAAACCAATCTTCGGAGACCAGTACGGGGTGTTTTCGTATTCATTGACCGCTTTTTTATAGGTCTGGATAAAGGAACTGTGATACAGCTTGTCAATCGCCAGAACGACCGCAACACAGAACAGCAGGATGATGAGGTCGCTTTTTTCAAACATAAAGATTGATGAAAAATTGAAACCGAGAGAGGGGAAGAACAACCCCATCGCAGTATAAACCAAAAGCGCGTGCAGCTTAGGTGCCGCGATCGTGATGAGCAGCTTGCACAGATTCTTTCGTTTGCTTTTGCGTGCCAGCTGAAACAGACAGCCGAGCAGAAAACCGAACAGCACACGCGTGCCGACACTCAGCAGTATGCTTCCAATGGGAAAATCACTCCGAAACGGAGAAAAGACCGCATCTGCAGGCATGACATAGGTCGCGGAAGCCTTATACAGACTGCCAAGACCGAACAGCAGTCCCGCGAGGGAAGCCTCGGCCGGGCCAAACAGGCAGGCGGTAATGATGATAGGGATATACGCCGTGGTAATGGAAATCGGCGGAATGTGCACATATCCTAAAAATGTAAAGGACATAATGACTTCCGCTGCCAGCAAAAGGCTGAATATGTAGTGCTCAAATTTGTGTGTTTCCCAGGTTGTATTCATTTTCCGGATTACCTTTATATAGGCAGTACCGCGACGGATCCGGCTGTGGAATTTGCTCGCAGATCACGCTTGTTCGATCATGCGGTATTGCCATGAATTTTGCTGATAATTAAATATATTATACAGTAAAGGTGCGGAAAATGCAACCGATTGCTTGCGCAGACAATTTTGAGAATTGCGGAAAAGGTTCTGATGGGATGCGTGCCGGAGCGGTTTTCGCTTCTTTACCGTTTATACGGATGATTCGTTCTGCACGCTGTGACGGTAATCCTTCGGCTTGAGACCGGTGATCTTCTTAAATATGCGTGAGAAATACACGGGATCGTTAATGCCGACCCGCTCGGCAACTTCATAGCTTTTGAGCGCCGTAGTGCGCAGCAGATTTTTTGCAGCTTCGATGCGCACGTTCTGCAGATAAGTTGTCAGCGTTGTGCCGGTCTCGCGCTTAAACAGGCGCGAGAGGTAGCTTGAGCTGAGATAGAACTGCTGGGCAAGCTGGTCGAGCGAAAGCTGCTCACCGTAGTGTGCGCTGATATAAGCCTGTACCGAGGAAACGATATGGTCTGCGCTGGCGGCGCTGCTCTGCGCCATGTCCTGCGTTTGCTGCACGAGTGCGCGGGTGCAGGATTCCATCTCGGCGATGGAGTTGGTCTCCATAATGCGCTTGAGCGAGGAAATGCTGCCGCCCTCGAGCGAATGTCTGGCCATTCCGGGAAACTGCAGCTCCATGCCGAACTGGTGAATATATACGCAGATATTGCGCACGGTATCCGGCGGCAGCTTGCTGCTGTCCGCATAGGCGAAAATGCAGTCGAGCAGCTGCTCTGTGTCGGCGGGATTACGCAGCTCCATCGCAGATTTAAGGGCAGAGAGCATTTCAAAGATTTCGTCGGTCAGCTGCTGCGGGAACGAGCTGAGCTCAGCGAAGTGCGTCACCGGATGGTCGGGCGTGAAGACGGTGAAGCGCACCGCCTGTGCGGCTTCATCGGCGGCGTCGGCAAGACAGATGGGATTGTCATTGCAGTTGGAAATACCGATAAACAGCAGAAAATGTGCCAGACTGCCGACAATATTCACCGCTTCCCTGCATAATGCGGTAATGGGCGCTTCCCCGGCGGCACAGATGACCACAAAGCAGTCCTGCGTGCCGCGGGCAATGTAGTAATGCGGGTAGGAGGATAGACAGTCGGACAGAATCTCCTGCGACTGGTTGAGATACTCGCTGTATTCTTCATCGGTCAACGTTTCCTCGGACAGCGAGGTAATATGCAGCTTGAGTACAAAATAGCTGCGCAGGTCCATTTTCAGCTGAGCCAGGCGGTTGAGCACATACAGCTGCGAGCATGCAACACGGTGGATGAGGTCATGCAGCAGCATGCTCTGCTGCAGCTCCATGTTGCGCGCCGAGGTCGTGGAGAGCTTCTCCTGCAGGTCCTGACTGCTGCGGTCTTCCGCTATGGCGGCCTTGGCTTTTTCGATGGCGTTGGTCAGGTTTTCTACCGTCATCGGCTTGAGTACAAAATCCACCACATGATACTGGATGGCACGCTGCGCGTAGGCAAAATCCGGATAGCCGGTCAAAATGATGACTTTGATGCCGGGATAGTCGCGGGCGATGATCTCGGCAAGCTCAAGACCGTCCATTCCGGGCATGCGGATATCGCTGATAACGATATTCGGCTGAATGACCGGAATCTGCTCGAGCGCCATCATGCCGTCGTCTGCCTGTGCGGCAATCTCACAGCCGAGGTCGCCCCAGTGGATGCAGTGTACCAGACCCTTGCGGATGGCGGATTCATTGTCAACGATCATAACTTTCAGCATAGGTCTTTCTCCTTTTCGGGCGGTGCGGTGATGATGGGGAGCGTCAGCACGATGCTCGTGCCGTGTCCGGGTTCGGATTTGATCGACATGCCGTAGGGCTCGCCGTACAGCAGCTGAAAACGGCGCTCGATGTTGTGCAGCGCAACATGTGTGTGGTGCTTGTCGTCGCTGCCGGGCTGGGGGATGGCGGACGGGTCAAAGCCTACGCCGTCATCGTACACGCGGATGTACACGGCGTCCTCCTCCTCCCAGATGCTGACGCGCACCCAGCCGCCGTGACGCTTGGGTTCGAGTCCGTGTACGATGCTGTTTTCTACCAGCGGCTGAATGGTCAGCTTAGGCAGGTAGCAGCCGAGCAGCTTGTCGTCCTCCACATCGACGGTATACTGCAGCTTTTCCTCAAAGCGTTCCTTTTGCAGGGCAAGATAGTATTTTACCGAATCCAGCTCCTCCTGCAGGGTGATAATCTGCTTGCCATGGTTGACAACGCTTGCCCGCAGCAGCTGCGCCAGATTCTGCACCGTGGTGCAGATGGCCGGCTGACCGGCTACCATGCAGCGGACATTGATCAGCTCGAGAATATTAAAGATGAAGTGCGGCTGAATCTGGCTCTCCAGCTGATGAATCTCTGCGTCGCGCAGCAGCAGACCGCGCTGATAGACCTCCTGAAACAGGGTGTCCAGCCGGTCGGCCATGTCGTTGAAGGCATGCGAGATAGCGGTCGTTTCGGTGTATGGCGTTTCATCCATGCGCACGGAAAAATCACCGCTGCCGATACTGCCGATGGTGTGTAGCATCTGCCGCAGAGGACGCAGCAGCAGGATGAGACAGGTGGCGGCCAGCAGCAGGGCCAGGATCAGGATGGCAGCACAGACGAGAAAATACACACGCGTACTCTGGCGCACACCGGCGAGAATTTCGGCGTTTGGAATATAGATATCCACGCGCTCACGGCTTTTTCGGAGTGAGCTGGCCGCATGATACCACTTGTTCATATCCTCGTTCTCGCGGAACAGGTCGGTCTGCAGAGAGCCGATGCGTTCGCCCTGAGCGCCGCTGAAAATGACGACAGTGGAAGGGTAAAGCTGGTTCAGCGACAGTGTGGAGAGCAGCTTGTCGATGTTCAGCTCGACAATGATTTTGCCAAGCGGCTGCATGGTGTTGAGGTCAACAAAATCGACGATCATATATGCGTATCCAATGATGGTGTAGTGCGTGTACAGCGTGCGTGCGGAGTTGCAGTCCTCGTGCGTCTGGTACATCTGCTGGACGCGCCACGAGGTATTCAAATAGTAGTTGCCGCCGTAGACCGGCACATATTGGTCGTTTTTGATCAGGTAGATGGCGCTGACCATATCGGGGTTGAGCGAATCGCCGAGCGAGAATGCGCGGCTGAAATTCTGCTCCAGCTGGAGAATCTGGATCTGGGTGAGCGGTTTGCTGCTGCTCATCATCTGCTGGGCGGCACTGTCTGAGGTCAGGTAGTACACACCATCCCGCAGGGTCTCCATCATGCGGTCGGTGCGGTCGGTGAATTCGTTCAGATACATGGAAACCGTCTCACTGGCGGTATGCTGCAGCTGACCGGATACGGTATGGATAAAATAGATGCCGGCGGTGACAACAGGTGCGAATACCAGAACACATATCATCACAACGACCAGCCCGATAAGAGAGATCTTGCGTTTTGCCATACAATACACCTCACGGGAGATTCTGCGAATCATACAAGGGCAGCACCATACAATGGAGCTGCGGAGTTACCCTAAATATACCACAATTCGACCGCTTTGTGTACCATCCGGAGGGGGAGAAGCGACATTAGAAAAAAATATCCTGTTTTGGCGCAAAATAATCCTATGTTTTCAAAGAGGAGTGCAGAGCGTGTGAACGAAAAGCAAAATCGTCATATGTTTTGACCGGTTTACTGCATTGAGGGCAGACTGTTCCTCGGGTATAATAAATACAACAAAACACAGAGCGGTATTTGAATGAGACAAATGCCGTAAGGAGAGAAAGAGGAGGAACCCCACATGAAAACAAAGCGTATCCTCTCCCTGCTGATGGCAGGTGCGCTGCTGACCGGTGCACTGACCGGCTGCGGCGGCAAGAAGGATGATTCTGCACAGAGCGGTGACAGCTCCGGTGTGATCACCATCAACTATCCGACGTTCCAGTGCGGCACGAATACGTCCGCTCCGGTATGCGATGAACTGATCAAGGAATTCAATGAGAAGTACGCAGGCAAGTACGAGATCAAGAAGGAAGACGTTCCGGGCGACCAGAACTACATCGACAAGATCAAGGTACAGCTTGGCACGGGCGATCTCCCGCCGGTTATTTACGGCGGCGGCTACAATCTGCTTGATATGGTCGTTGCCAAGGATCTGGCAGTTGACCTGACCGATGCGGTAAATTCTGATGCAGACTGGAAGGCACTGTATTCCGATACCGCACTGGCTACCAACAGCCGCGACGGCAAGATCTACGCTTCCTCGATGGAAGGTCAGGTTATCGGTTACTTCTACAACAAGGATCTGTTCAAGCAGGCAGGCATCACCGAGCCGGCTAAGACCTGGGACGAGTTCTTCCAGCAGTGCGACAAGCTGAAGGCAGCCGGCGTCACCCCGCTGTCCATGGATACCGCAGATTCTGCGTGGGTAACCCAGCTGTGGATGGGCGCTATGGTAGGCACCGAGTCGGACGCAGGCCTGGAGTTCATGAATACCATGAACCCGACCGACTACAACACGCCGGAAATGATCGCAGCAGCCGAGAAGATTCAGAAGATGTACCAGAACTACACCACGCAGGATGCAATCGGCGGCAAGTATGAGAATGCTGCAAACAACTTCCTGTCCGGTCAGACCGCAATGCTGGCGAACGGCCCGTGGATGATCGGTGATTTCTCCGATACCTCCATGGCAGAGGAAGGCTTCGCTGATAAGGTCGGCGTAGCGCTGTTCCCGGGCAACTTCGTATACGATGCACCGATTCAGGGCTACATCGTTACCAAGCAGGACGACCCGAAGGTAGAAGAGGCTGCCATTGAGATGGTCAAGTTCTTTACCTCGGCTGAGGCACAGCAGACTGCAATGGAGATGCAGGGCATGGTTCCGGCCTCCAACACAGTAGAGCTGACCGACACCGCAAAGGACAAGTACCCGCTGCTTGCTGAGTTCCTTGACCTTGCAACCACTGAGGGTGAAAAGCGCTCGGATACTCTGCAGGCTACGATGTACGCCAACCTGCTCGACGTTATGAGCCAGCAGCTCCCGCTGCTCGCTTCGGGTGAGCTGGACGCAAAGGGCTTCTGCCAGACGCTGACGGATGCTGCAGCGAAGAACCAGTAAACTGTTTACCGCAGGGACCCGTCAAAAACGGGTCCCTGTTTTTCTCCTCAACAAGAAAGGAAACCGCTTTATGAAACGTAAAAAGGGCTGGCTGCCGGTGTTCCTGCTTCCGGCTGTCGCATTGTTCCTGCTGATCTATGCTGTTCCGTTGGTGATCGTGTTTGTTTCCTCACTGTTTGATTACCGACTGACGGGCGACTCGATGACATTCATCGGTCTGCAGAACTATACACAGCTGTTCAGCGATGCGACCTTCCGGCAGGCGTGCGGACACACGGTCGTCTGGATTCTGATCCACTGTATTATTCATGTCTCCATCGGCGTTATCCTGGCGCTTGTGCTGTACAAAAAGCCGCGCGGCTGGAAATTTGTCCGTACGGCATACATGATCCCGAATATCATCTCCAACGCCGCAATGGGCATGATCTTCCTCAATATTTTCAACCCGCAGTACGGCGTGGTCAATTCCATCCTCAAGGCTATTGGTCTGGAAAACCTGACGCATAACTGGCTGATGGAAACCACAACGGCGTTCCCGTCCGTCACCATGACGTGGCTGCTGTTTGCGGGCTACACCACGACGCTCGTGCTCGCCGAGGCGCTGACCATTGACGATTCGGTGCTCGAAGCGGCTCGTGTGGACGGTGCGACCTCGTTCCAGACCGATATGTTCGTTGTGCTGCCGCTGCTGCGCAAGATCATCGGCACGACCATGGTCATGGCGGCAACCTATATGCTGCAGATGTTCGACCTGATCTACATCACCACCAAGGGCGGCCCCGGCTCGGCTACCATGAACCTGCCGCTCATGCTGTACAGCGTGTACAAGAATGAAAACAACTACGGCTACTCGAATGCGATCGGCGTTTGCATCGTCATCGCGGGTGTCGTTTGCATGACGCTCATCAACAAGGCGATGCGCGTCAACGAAGAAGACTGCTAAGGAGGCGTTCGACAAATGAAAACCAGCTTCGGTGCAATGACCGGCAGAGAACGCCTGTGCTTTGTGCTCAAATATCTGTTTATGGCGCTGTGTGTGGTCGTTGCGCTGTTCCCGATCATCTGGGTCATCCTGTCCTCGTTCAAGACGAATGCGGAGATCCTGTCGAACGGCATTTCGCTGCCGACGCACTTCGGGTTTGACGGCTATAAATCCGCACTGGATATGGCGCCGATCTTCAAGTTCTTCGGCAACAGCGTGATCGTCACCTGCTGCGCGACTGTACTCAATGTGCTCGTCTTCGCTATGGCAGGCTACGCGTTTGCGCGGTTCCGCTTTCCGTGCGATAAGCTGCTGTACATGCTGCTCAGCCTGTCGCTCGTCATTCCGATGACGGCACTGCTGCAGCCGGTGTACAGCGTGGTCAACAATCTGGGCCTGTACGATACCAAGGCGGGTCTGATTCTGGTCAACACCGCACTGAATATGCCGATGAGCCTGCTCATCCTGCGCGGAGCCTTCCAGTCTATCCCTAAGGCGATCGAAGAAGCCGCCTACATCGACGGTGCGGGCTTCCTGCGCACGTTCTTCCAGATCATGATGCCGTGCGCCAAGGGCGGTCTTACGAGCGCAGCTGTGCTGTGCTTCCTCAATACATGGAACGAATTTACGTTCTCCCTGATCCTGACCAGCAGCGAGAGTGCCCGCACGCTGCCGCTGTCGCTCAGCTATTTTACCAGCCAGTTCAGCTTTAACTACACGGCGCTGTTTGCCGCAGTTACCATTGCGGTCATTCCTTCGATCATCGTGTTTGCGATCTTCCAGGAGCAGGTCGTTTCCAGCCTGACCGCGGGTTCGGTCAAAGAATAAACGAGGTGAAATTACATGGCAAGCATTAGTTTGAATCACATCAAGAAGGTGTACCCCGGTGATATCGAGGTTATCTCCGACCTGAACCTGCAGATCAAGGATAAGGAGTTCGTCGTACTGGTCGGACCGTCCGGCTGCGGCAAATCGACCACACTGCGCATGATCGCGGGTCTGGAGGAGATTTCGGACGGCGAAATGTACATCGGCGACCGCAAGGTGAACGATGTAGCGCCGAAGGACCGTGATATCGCGATGGTTTTCCAGAACTACGCGCTCTATCCGCATATGACGGTTTACAAGAACATGGCATTCGCACTCAAGCTGCGCAAAACGCCCAAGGACGAAATCGACCGCAAGGTGCACGAGGCGGCTAAGGTGCTGGACATCGAGCATCTGCTCAACCGCAAGCCCAAGCAGCTTTCCGGCGGCCAGCGGCAGCGTGTCGCGCTCGGACGTGCGATGGTGCGCGACCCGGCGGTATTCCTGCTCGATGAGCCGCTGTCCAATCTGGATGCCAAGCTGCGCACCCAGATGCGCACCGAGATCATCAAGCTGCATCAGAAGCTGGATACGACCTTTGTTTACGTCACGCATGACCAGACCGAGGCCATGACCATGGGCGACCGTATTGTTGTTATGAAGGGCGGCGAGATTCAGCAGGCGGACACACCGCAGACGCTGTATGACCATCCGTGCAATCTGTTCGTTGCGGGCTTTATCGGTTCGCCGCAGATGAACTTCATGGACGCCGAACTGGGACGCGATGCGGACGGCTACAAGCTGACCTTTGCGGACCAGAGCCTGCACTTTGCGGGCAGCGATGCGCTGAGTGAGTACGTCGGAAAGACGGTCGTGTTCGGCATCCGTCCGGAGAATCTGCACACCTCGGGTGAAAAGTTCACCGCGAACATGGACTATACCCTCACCATGCATGTGGACATCGCTGAGCTGATGGGCGCGGAGATTTACGCGCACTGCACCTGTGACGGTACGTCCGTGACCGTGCGTACGCCGTCCGGCGAGCCGATTCATGCGGGTGACACCATCACCGCGGCTGTGGATATGAGCCGCATCCATTTGTTCGATAAGCAGACCGAACGCGCGATCGCGTTCTGACAGGAGGAAAATCTGTGTTTCGTCCATCCTATTTGAAGGAAGGTCCGGGCATTGCCAAGGATGCACCGGAAAAGACCGGCGCCGCATGGGTCGGGGAGACCCTTGTACGGGAGTTCTGGCAGCTCGTCAAGCTGAACGTGCTGTTTCTGCTGTGCTGTCTGCCGGTTGTGACCTTTGGCGCGGCTCGAGCCGCTATGGCGCGCTGCACGGTCAATATGGCGCGTGATGTGCCCAATGATGTGTGGACCGACTTTCTTGCGGCACTGCGGCAGGATACGGTGCGTAATCTTCTGTGCGGACTGGTCGAGCTTGCGCTGCTGTGGATGGGCGTGATGCTGGTAACGGCGGACGGATTTTTCCCGGCCTTGATAGGTATGCTGCTGCTCTGCGTCACAGCTGCGTTTTTTCAGAATTTCTGGGCGGTGCAGGCAGCGGTGGACATCCCGTTTGCGGCAGCGGCAAAAAATGCGTGGCTGCTGTGTCTGCTCCGTCCCGGCATGACTGTGCTGGGGCTGGGCGTAAATGCGCTGCTGCTGATTCCGGCAGTGCTGTTTTTCCCGCTTTCTCTGACGTATGTGCTGCTGTTCCCGTGCGGTCTGTCCGGATTTGCCTCGGGCATGATCGGCTGGTCCAGCTGCAAACGGTATCTGATTCGATAACAGGAGGTATCTTTTTATGAAATTAACGGTAATCGGCGGCGGCGGTGTACGCTCCATGTTCCTCGCAAAGAGCATTGCGCAGCGTGCGGAGGAGCTGCACATCGACGAGCTGGTATTTATGGATAACGATCCGGAAAAGCTCCGCATCTACGGCGGTCTGGCGGCGCATGTTGCGCGTATGCTGTGCCCGACCATGAAGTTCACGCTGACCTCCAGTGCGGAGGAGGCGGTGACCGATGCGGATTACGTCATCACGACCATCCGTGTCGGCGGTGACGCGACTCGCGTGCGCGATGAGCGGCTGGCACTTGATCTGGGTATTCTCGGTCAGGAAACGACCGGCGCTGCCGGTGTTTCGTTCGCCATGCGCTCTATTCCGGCGCTGGCTGAGTACTGCGAGCTGATCAAAAAGCTGGCAAAGCCGGGCGTCAAGGTATTCAACTTCACCAATCCGGCAGGCGTGGTTTCGCAGGCGCTGCGCGATATGGGCTACGACTTCACCTACGGTATCTGCGACGCACCGAGCGGCATGCTGCACCAGTTTGCCGACCTGTACGGCGTGGATGCGTCCCGCATTTACGGCGAATGCTACGGTTTGAACCATCTGTCCTACTTCCAGAGCATCAAGGTGGACGGAAAGGAGATTATGCCCGAGCTGATCGCCAATGACGAGGCTTACGCCAAGACCGATATGCGCTTTTTCGAGAAGCGTCTGCTCGAGGACCGCGGCTGCGTGCTCAATGAGTACCTCTACTACTTCTACTACCGCGAAAAGGCAGTGGCAAACATTCTGAACGCTAAGCAGACGCGCGGCGAGATGATTTGCGATATCAACCGTCACATGACCGAGGAGCTGTCCAAGATCGACATCGAGAACGACTTTGAGGCAGGTCTCAAGTGCTTTGAAAAGTGGTACGGCATCCGCGAGAACAACTATATGGCCAACGAGACCGGTGTTCACCGCGACAAGCCGTGGACGTTTGATGTGTATTCCAAGGACGCGGGCGGCTACGCAGGCGTTGCGCTCAAGTTCATCGAGATTGCAGCCTCCGGCGGCATGGGCACGATGATTCTGTGCGCGCCGAACGGCAATGCCATCGAGGGCCTCGAGCCGACCGATATTATCGAGGTCACCTGCGATATCTCCCGTGAGGGCTGCAAGCCGCACCATATCACCAATATTCCGGAGAGCAATCTGGAAATGATCCGCCGCGTAAAATATTACGAGCGTCTGGCGGCACGCGGTATCGTCAACCGCTCCAGGAAGGATATTACCGAGTGCCTGACCATGCACCCGCTGGTCGGCTCGTACTCGCTGGCAAGCAAGCTGACCGACGAGTATATCAAACTCAACGCGCCGTACATCGGGGACTGGAGGGACTGACACATGTCGTTTCTCGCTTCGGTCGGTGTGACCAATGTGGATTTGATGTATGTCGGCATGCCGCGCGTGCCGCAGGAGGGCGAGGAGATCTTTTCGCAGGATTTCCGCGTGCTGCTCGGCGGCGGTGCACCGGGTACGGCAGTAAACGCCGCCCGGCTGGGCATTCCGACCCGTCTGGCGACCTATCTCGGCAGCGATCTGTTTTCCGGCTTTGCCCGCGCGCAGTTTGAGCAGAACGGCGTTTCTCCGTACAATCTGGCGGCAGAGGGCGAGACCGGTATTCCGGTGAATGTCACCAGTGCCATGCTCACGCCCGGCGACCGTACGTTTGCGACCTACTGCAAGCCGACGGCCATCACGGACGAGCTGCTCGAGCGGGTATATACCATGTCCAAGGGCGCGAAGCTGGTGCAGATGCAGGAGGGCTTTTTGCCGGTATATCGCAAGCTGCACGAGGAAGGCGCCATTCTGATTTTCGACATGGGCTGGGATGATGAGCTGAGCTTTGAGAAGTACGGTGATTATCTGCGTCTGGCGGATTACTATACGCCGAATACCAAGGAAGCGCTCAAGATTACCGGCAGGGACACGCCGGAGGAGGCGCTCCGCGTGCTGGCGGAGTATTTTGAGCATCCGCTGGTCAAGCTGGATAAGGACGGCTGTCTCATTCTCGAGGACGGCAGGCCGCGTCTGCTGCGCAATATTCCGGAATTCACCTGTAAGGATTCTACCGGTGCAGGCGATGCGTTCCTTGCAGGACTGATGTACGGTCTGTACCATGGCTATCCGTTCGCGGATTGTGTGCGGTTCGGCAACATCACAGGCGGCAAGAGTGTCACCGGTGTGGGCTGCCTGACCGAGTATGTGCAGGAGAGCGAGCTGCTCGCACTGCGTGAAAAGTATAAGGATTTATAAGCGTTTGGAGGCTTTTTTGTTATGAGAATCATTCGTGCAAAGGATTACAAGGATATGAGCCGCAAGGCGGCAAATATCATTTCCGCGCAGGTCATCCTCAAGCCGGATTCCGTGCTCGGCCTTGCCACCGGCTCGTCGCCGATCGGCACATATGAGCAGCTGGTCAAGTGGTACGAAAAGGACGATCTGGATTTTGCGGATGTGACTACAGTCAATCTGGATGAATACTATGGCATGAAGCCGGAAAACGATCAGAGCTATCATTATTTCATGCACGACCACTTTTTTGACCATGTGAACATTGACCCGTCGCGTATCAATCTGCCGAACGGCATGGAGCTGGACGAGAAAAAGGAGTGCGCCCGCTATGACGCGGTGCTCCGCAGTGCGGGCGATGTGGATATCCAGCTGCTCGGCATCGGCCGCAATGGCCATATCGGATTCAACGAGCCGGACGACTGCTTTGCCAAGGGCACGCACTGCGTGGAGCTGACCGAGTCCACCATCGAGGCGAACAAGCGCTTTTTCGCCAGCGAGGATGAGGTGCCGCGCCGTGCCTACTCGATGGGCATTCACACCATCATGACCGCCAAAAAGGTGCTGGTCGTTGCCAGCGGCGAGGACAAGGCGTGGGCTATCCGTGAATCCTGCTTCGGTCCGGTAACGCCCAAGGTGCCCGGTTCGATTCTGCAGCTGCACAACGACGCGATCGTTATCGCGGATGAGGCGGCCCTCAGCCTGTGCGGCGATTTCCTCTGATTGATGACCATAGCAGCGGCGGTACTGCGTTTTATCTCACCGTGCGGTAAATCAACAGCATTCTGCGGTACCGTCGTTTTGAAACCCAAAGTGCAGTTTCGTCTCCTTCTGCGCTTTGGGTTTTATGATTTTTTCGCAAGGGAGGTGCGATATGGTGCGCGTTACCGATATGACACACGGCCGTCCGATACGGCTGATTCTGCTGTTTTCGCTGCCGCTGATGCTGGGCAGCGTGATTCAGCAGCTGTATACCATCGTGGATACGATCATCATCGGACGCGGTGTCGGCATGCAGGCGCTGGCGTCTATCGGTGCGGCGGATTGGATCAACTGGCTGGTTTTATGGGGACTGCAGGGCTTTACGCAGGGCTTTGCGATTCTCGCGGCACAGGAGTTCGGTGCGGGCGCATACGACCGGCTGCGTCGTGTACTGGCTATGATCGTTAAGCTGTCGTGCTGGTTCGGCATTGCGGTGACGATCATCAGCCTGCTGCTGGTAAGGCCGCTGCTTACGTTGCTGCACACCAATCCTGCGGTGTTCGGTGGAGCGCAGACGTACTTATATGTGCAGTTCGGCGGCTCGCTCATCATCATTGCGTACAACATGGCGGCGGCCGTGCTGCGCTGTCTGGGCGACAGCAGAACACCGCTGTTTGCGATTATCGCGGCGAGCGTTGCTAATATTGCGCTCGACCTGCTGTTCGTGATGGGCTTTGGCTGGGGCATTTTCGGAGCCTCGTTCGCAACCGTACTGGCGCAGCTGATTGCGTTTCTGCTGTGTCTGCGTTCTCTGCGGCGGCTGCCGTTCGTGCAGCTGACAAAGGCCGACTGGAAGACCGACCCTGCCATTCTGCTGCACCTGTGCCGCCTCGGCATTCCGACCGGTCTGCAGATGAGCATGATCACACTGGGCGGCATGGTGCTGCAGTCCGTATTGAACGGCTTCGGCGTGGTGTTTGTGGCGGGCTACACGGCGGCAAACAAGCTGTACGGCATACTCGAGAGTGCATCGGTGGCGTTTGGCTATGCCATGACAGCTTATATGGGTCAGAACCGTGGGGCACGCAATGCCGCACGCATTGATGCGGGCATTCGGGCGGTGCTGGCCCTATCCGCCGGATTTACAGCCGCCATCGTGACGGCTATGCTTCTTGCGGGAAAACCGCTGCTGGGACTGTTTCTTTCGACCGAGGAGGCGGGCGCGGCAGATGCGCTGGCGGTGGCCTATCAGTATCTCATGGTACTGATGGCATTTTTGTTTGCACTGTTCGTGCTGCAGGCATACCGCTCCTCACTGCAGGGGTTGGGCGAGATGACTGTGCCGACACTCTCTGGCTTTGCAGAAATGCTCATGCGCATGGGCGCGGCACTCGTGCTGCCAACCTTCATCGGGCAGAGCGGCGTATTTTTTGCGGAGGGCGCAGCATGGGTGTGCGCGGCGGCGCTCAATCTGGTCTGGTATTATATCCGGATTGGGAAAATCAAGCGGGAGATGCTGCAATAACAAAGGTTCTGGACAGACTGAGACGCTCAACCGCTGTCATAAGTGGTTGAGCGCTTTGCAAATTAACTTGATGCCATTGCATTCGGAAGAGAGCAGATCAATCTATCAATAGCCATGAGATATCCTGTTTGAAGCGTCAAATATTGTGTGGATATTCAGATGGGATAGGCGCAAACCGTTTGCACCTATCCTCGCGTTTTCTACCGCTCGTACATTATATATAGTAAGAAAAGGACCGGAATCTTCCTTCCTTTTGTTTGGCGAAAGGTGTATTTCGCGTGCCACCTCCATCTGGGTGCGTCCCTCGAAGAACCGCAGCCGGATGATACGGCGCTCGCGGTCGTTCAGGCTGCGCATAGCGTCCCGCAGAGCAATACCGGCCAGCCAGTTGTCGTCCGTGTTTTTGGTGTCACCGACCTGGTCCATCACGCAGACCGTGTCCGTGCCGTCGTGGAACACCGGCTCGAACAGCGACACCGGGTCGAGTATCGCGTCGAGCGCGAACACGACCTCCTCTTTCGGCACGTCCATCAGCTTGGCCAGCTCCACGATATCCGGCTCGCGCTGGTGCTCGCGGATGAACGCCTCCTTGGCCTGCAGAGCGCGGTACGCCGTGTCGCGCAGGCTGCGCGAGACTCGCATGGCACTGTTGTCGCGCAGGTAGCGGCGGATTTCGCCGATGATCATCGGTACGGCGTAGGTGGAGAAGCGCACGCCGAGTTCGGTATTAAAATTGTCGATGGCTTTCATCAGGCCGATGCACCCGACCTGAAACAGGTCGTCCGGCGATTCGCCGCGCCCCTGAAACCGCTGAACAACGCTGAGCACCAGCCGCAGATTGCCGCGGATCAGCTCATCGCGTGCCTGCTTGTCTCCGGCAGCGGATTTTTTCAAAAGCTCGTCCGTCTTTTTGGCGGAGAGTACCGGCAGTCCCGATGTATTCACACCGCAGATCTCCACTTTTGTCTGCATAAAATTCCCTCCTGTTGGTCGTCACTATGAGGATACTATCTGGATTTTCCCCGCGGTCCCGGTCAAATATACCGACGAAATATTTTGCATGGGCCGGAGATTCGATAAATTTCACGTTCGTCTTGTGATATGGAAACGAGAAAGCGTTTTGCGTCCATCAGAAATTCCCTCTTGTGGGAATAGGGGGAAAGGGTGTATAATAAATTCAAGAGAATGCCTGTTTGCGGTGTCATACTGCACACAGACGATTGAAAACGAAGGAGAATGCAATATGTTTGAAAATCTGATTGCAGCACTCAAGGCTGACAAGCGCAAGATCGTATTCACCGAAGGCCCGGACGCTCGTATCCTCGAAGCGGCTGCACGCCTGAAGAAGGACGGCCTGATGGATTCCATCCTGGTCGGCAATGTTGACGAAGTAAAGGCTGCTGCTGCAAAGGGCGGCTTCGATATCGAGGGCATGGAGATCATCGATCCGGCTACCTACCCGGAGATGGACGCTATGGTAGCTAAGATGGTAGAGCTCCGCAAGGGCAAGATGAGCGAGGAAGACTGCCGCGCTGCACTGTCCAAGGGCAACTACTTCGGCACCATGCTCGTTAAGATGGGCAAGGCTGACGCTCTGCTCGGCGGCGCTACCTACTCCACCGCTGACACCGTTCGTCCGGCTCTGCAGCTGATCAAGACCAAGCCGGGTGCACACCTCGTAAGCTCCTGCTTTATTCTGGTCCGCGAGAAGGACGGCGTAGAGGAGAAGCTGGCTATGGGCGACTGCGCGATCAACATCGACTATCCGGATTCTGTTGACAAGGAAGGCAACGTAACCCTGAAGGGCAGCCAGAAGCTGGCTGAGGTTGCAATCGAGACCGCTAACACCGCTAAGGCTTTCGGCATCGACCCGAAGGTTGCTGTTCTGTCCTTCTCTACCAAGGGCTCCGGCAAGGGCGGTACGGTTGCGCTGTCCCGCGAGGCTACCGAGTTCGCTAAGGAGATGAACCCGGAGCTGGCGATCGACGGCGAGCTGCAGTTTGACGCTGCCGTATCCCCGGTTGTTGCTGCTACCAAGTGCAAGGGCTCTCCGGTTGCAGGCCAGGCTAACACCTTCATTTTCCCGTCTATCGAGGCTGGCAATATCGGCTACAAGATCGCTCAGCGTCTGGGCGGCTACGCTGCTTACGGCCCGATTCTGCAGGGTCTGAATGCGCCGATCAACGATCTGTCCCGCGGCTGCAACGCTGACGAGGTTTACCAGATGGCGATCATCACCGCTGGCCTGAAGTAATTTCAGCACACACATAATTGCATAAGTAAGGAATCCGCCGACGTGAAAAGTGAATCGCGTCGGCGGGTTTTGTTTTTTCGGTGGGGAGGGAAAACGAGTGAAACGACGAATCCTGTTTGTTCTGATAGCCGTTGTGGTTTGCGTTGGAGCGGCCATGTGCTTTACATCATATGTGCCGGTGACGGATACAGCAGGAATTGCAGACGTGCAGGTACTCCGTGTTCATGCGGGAGATACGTCTGAGGACATCACAGAACAGGCTGATACGGACGCAATACGCGAACTGTTGCCGCAAATCAGAGCACGCCGCCTGCCGAGTTATCATCGCGCCATCAGCGCAGACTGCTATCAGATTCAGGTGGTATACGGCAGTAAAACAGTATGTTTTAGCCTCGGTGAACCGAGCTATGCGTATGAGGTCACAGAAAGTATGTCACCGTGGGTACATAAGCTGGCCGGCGGCGAGAAACTCCTCGCGCTGCTTGATGAACAATAAAAGGGAGGGATCGGCATGAAAAAACGAATCGCATTTGCATTGGCGGGCGTGCTGATTTGCGTCGGAGCGGTGATTTGGCTTATTCCGTATGCACCTATGCCGGACATGAACGGCTTTTGGAACGTGCGTATCTGGCGCGTTAATGGCGCGGATATGACCGAACTGACCGAGCAGGTCGATCAAACCACTCTGCGTGAGGTGATGACACAGGTGCAGGCCAAACGTGTGCCGCGCTCGCAGAGCAGCTTTTCGATGGATAAGGTCAGTTACGAAATCATTGCGGTGTATAACGATACGCCGACCTTCCTTGACATTGGTGAACTGAATTTTGTGTACAACGGCAACGGCTGGGTACATGATTTGAAAAACGGCAGTGAGATTCTCACTCAGCTGGATGAAATCTGTAATAATTGAGAATTGAAAATGGAGAATTGAGAATTAACGTAACGGTATAACGTTTTGCGCGTCTGCAAATGGTTTAACGTGCATGGCATTACGGCATACCGTCACGCCTATTTTCCGTCCTCAATTCGCTATTTTTAATTATGTAATCGCTGACAGAAAACAAAAAGGACTGACCCACCGGTCAGTCCTTTTCACAGCAGCGACATCTGTCCATCCGCGAGATTTACAATTTTCAGCCCGCTCTGCTCGGCCATATGCACGGTCTGTGCCGTACCGCCCGACCGTCCATCATAGTAACAGATGAGCCTTGACGACGCATCCACCATAAACCGGTTGCGCGCGGCAAAGCACCCGGCGTGATAGCTCCGCGAGAGCGCGTACACCTTATCTGCGGCGAGCAGACAGCGGTTGAACCGGCGTTTCCACTCGAGCGGAAACCGATCAGCCTGTCCGTCGAACGGTACGGCGCACAGCAGCTGCACCGGGAGTGCGGCGCGCGCGCGCAGAACAGCTTCGGCGGCCCACAGATCAAAGCCGGTGGACATGCCGGAGAGAAACCGCGTACAGCCGTCAGCGGCGGCCTCTGCGACCGCAGCATCGAGTGCGGCGAACAGCTCGCGCGCAGCGGGACAGTCCTCGTTCCGAAACGGCATTTTTTCAATTCGGTAGCCGGAAAAACAGCAGGTCACCGGACGCAGATCCGCCATGACACACCCTCCAATAAGAACAAATGTTCTATTTTTATCAGTATACAATAGATGAAGCCAAAACGCAAGTTGTAAATTTGATAAAAAGCTGATATGATAAATACAGCAAAATCTACCGACACAGGGGAGGGACGCAATGAACGGTCAAAACCGATGGCTATATCTGATCAAGCGCATGGTTTACCGCTTTTTTGATGACGGCATTCCGCAGTCTGCGGCAGAGCTTTCGTATTTTCTGCTGTTTTCCATGTTCCCGCTGCTGATGTTCGTCAACTCCATGCTCGCACAGCTTGACCTGTCAATCGAGGGGATGCAGCCGGTGTTGGAAATGCTGCCGAAAAGCCTGCAGCAGCTCATAGGCGGCTATATTCAGCAGCTGACCGGCACGCCGTCGTTCAGTCCGATGATCGTCGGTCTGGGTCTGACGCTGTATTTCCTGTCCCGTGCGGTGCGCTCAATGATGCGCACGGTCAACGATATTTACCACGTTGAAATCTCGCGCGGCATGGTCAAGGACGTGCTCATTTCGTTCGGTATTACGGCGGGTTTTCTCGTTTCGGTGGTGTGCAGCTTTGTGCTCGTCGTCGCCGGACGAACCATCATCCGCGTTGTACCGAAATATCTGTCGGTGCCGCCGGCTGTGATGGACGGACTGCACGATGCCAGCTTCTGGGTGATGATCGCGTTTATTTTCGTGTTCCTCATGCTGTTCAACAAGGTCGTGCCCAATCTGCACCTTAGGTTCCGTGAGGTGTGGCCGGGGGCGCTGTTCTCGTTGGTAGCATGGATTCTGGTCTCGCTTGGATTTTCGTTCTATGTGGACAATATGGCGCGGTATTCCGTGCTGTACGGCTCTCTGGCGGCGATTATCGTACTGATGCTGTGGCTGTATATCGTCAGCATGATCCTGCTGATGGGTCCGCAGCTGAATCATACGCTGGTAGTCATGCGCCTGTATCGATTGGAAAATCAGAAGCATTTGTAAATGCGGCAACACCACACAATTAAAGCTGCGGCGCTTTACGGAAATTTTGCCCTCTGACGTCGTTGTGACTTCACGGTAATGCACAAAGCATTACCGCAAAACCACGCCTATTCAGAACACAAAATTTACTCGTAAATCGCTCTTGTTCAATTATGTGGTATTGCCTTAAAACGGTGCGGACGCGCACTGAAAATAGAGAAAACACGGAGGAAAAGGATATGAAAGTTATAGCAATCAACGGCTCGCCGCGCAAGGGCGGCAACTGTACGCAGATGCTCGAGGTGCTCGGCAAGGTGCTCGAGCAGGAAGGCATCGAGTTTGAGGTATGTCAGCCGGGGGCGAAGGTGCATCCGTGCATGGCGTGCTATCACTGCCTGGACAACGGCACGCTGCGCTGCGTGCAGGACGACGACGGTGTAAATGAAATCATCGCCAAGTGCATTGAGGCGGACGGCATCGTGCTCGCGTCCCCGGTGTACCACGGCGGCATTGCGGGCGGCATGAAGTGTGTGCTCGACCGCCTGATTCTGGCGGCCGGCTGCGGCGATAATCAGCTGAAGCACAAGGTCGGTGCGGCACTGTGTACGCTGCGCCGTTCGGGCGGCATGGAGACCTACCAGCAGCTACTCGGTACGATCAACACCATGGAAATGGTTCTCGTCACCTCGGACTACTGGAACGCCGTACACGGCGCAGACAAGGGCGAGGCTGTGCAGGATATCGAGGGCGTTGAGGTCATCGAAAAGCTGGGCCGCAATATCGCATGGATGCTCAAGGTGATCGACAAGGCCGGAATCGAGCCGCCGGAAAGCCGTCCGCGCACGATGATGAACTTTATCCGCTGATCCGTATGGTTATCCGTTAAACAAAAATTGCAGAGTTCCAAAAGGCACAATGAGAAACTCATTGTGCCTGAGGCTGTCGAAAAACTTCGTTTTCCGAACAGCCTCTCGCTCGAAACCACGCTTTCGAGCGAATCTCGAAGAAAAACCGCGTCCTACGGACACATTTTTTCTTCCCTTGTATAAATTCCGAGATACATGCTCCCGGAATTTATGAATTTGCAAAGCAAATTCGATTGAATGCGTGCTGCCGCACGAAGCATAAAAATCGAATATTGCTTTTTCGACAAGCTGAGGCACAATGAGAAACTCATTGTGCCTTTTTGTGCATAAATTTATCAAATTGGTGGGCATATCCTGTGTAACTGCTGAAATGTGCGAAAAAATTCACGAATTGTTAACGAAACTGTGCAAAAAATGTCATGTAAACGCGAGTGGATTCTGATACAATAAATATATCACACAATGCAGTAAAAGGGAGGAATCATCATGACACCGGAACACGATATTTTACAGGTCACGCCGCGCGTGGAAGCGCTGGCGGCGCTCTGCCGCTCGAACAGCCGCATTGATCCGGCACTGTACCGCAAGTACGATGTCAAGCGCGGTCTGCGCGACATCAATGGACAGGGCGTACTGGCCGGTCTGACCAACATTTCGGACATTATCTCCCGCAAGGAGACAGGCGGTGAAATCGTGCCCTGTGAGGGTGAGCTGTACTACCGCGGCATTCGCATTCAGGATCTGGTGCAGGGCTTTATCCGCGACGGCCGCAAGGGGTATGAGGAGGTTGCCTATCTGCTGCTGTTCGGTGAGCTGCCGGATGCCAAGAGTCTGGGCGATTTCAAGGCTCTGCTGGCACAGGGACGCACGCTGCCGACCAATTTCACGCGCGATGTTATCATGAAGGCGCCGACGCATGACATGATGAACAGCCTGTCGCGCAGTGTGCTCACGCTGGCATCCTACGACAGTAACGCGGATGATATCAGTCTGCCGAACGTGCTGCGGCAGTGCCTGATGCTGATTTCGGTCTTTCCGATGCTGGCTGTGTATTCCTATCACGCATACAATCACTACGAGTGCGGCGGCAGCATGTACATTCACTACCCGTCGGACAGTCTGTCTACTGCGTCCAACTTCCTGCGCATGCTGCGCCCGGATATGCAGTACACGCCGCTCGAGGCCAGCGTGCTCGATCTGGCGCTTGTGCTGCACATGGAGCACGGCGGCGGCAACAACTCGTCGTTCACAACACACGTCGTCACGTCCTCCGGCACGGATACCTATTCGGCTATTTCGGCGGCGCTCGGTTCACTGAAAGGTCCGAAGCACGGCGGAGCGAACTACAAGGTCGTGCAGATGTTCGAGGATATGAAGAAAAACGTGTCGGATATCACGGATGAGCAGGCGGTTGCGGATTACCTTGTCAAGCTGCTGCGTCGTGAGGCATTTGATCAGAAGGGACTCATTTACGGCATGGGCCACGCCGTGTACTCGATCTCGGATCCGCGTGCGCAGGTATTTAAATCCTTCGTCGGTCAGCTGGCGCACGAGAAGGGCAGAGACGCGGATTTCGCGCTGTACACCATGGTCGAGGAGGTGGCGCCTCGGGTTATCGCGCAGGAACGCCACATCTATAAGGGTGTGTCCGCAAATGTTGATTTTTACTCAGGTTTTGTGTATTCCATGCTGGGTTTGCCGCCGGAATTGTACACGCCGGTGTTCGCGATGGCGCGTATCGTCGGCTGGAGCGCGCATCGCCTGGAGGAACTGATCAACACGGATAAGATCATCCGTCCAGCGTACCGCTGCGTGCAGCCTGCGGAGCCTTACGTTGCTTTGAAGGAACGCTGAAAATTAAGGCAATACCGCATAATTTTCGCAAAGCGCTGCGGCAGCGCGACCGGAGCCTGCGCGAGGAACCGCGGCAGCGCGACCGGAGCCTGCGCAAGGAACCGCGGCTTTAATTGTGCGGTGTTGCCTTAATATATAAAGAAAACAGGTGCTGTAAGCGAAAGCTGCAGCACCTGTTATTATAGATATAAGATTTAATCAATGTTGAGTGCTTCGCGCAGCACCTGCAGACTTGCGAGATGGCCGTCGAGCATGGAGAGTGTCAAATCTTCCATTTCAAGGGAAATCTCCTCGTTGTAGCCCGACATGCGGACAACCGAGAAAAACTCCTTCCACCACTTGGCATCGTGTCCCGCGCCGACGGCAACATAGTTCCACGAGCGGCGGGCAAATGCGTCGATCGGCTTGGTATCCAGCATGCCGTTCGGCTGCCAGTAGCGGCGCTCCGGCCGCGAATCCTTGCCGTGAATATGGTAAATCGCGCCGTGCTCACCGAGCACGCGGGCCGCTTCAATCGGATCGCCGCCCATCCAGAACAGGTGGGACGGATCGAGGTTCATGCCGATCATCGGGCCGACAGCCTCACGCAGACGGAGCAGCGTTTCCGGGTTGTAAACCAGCTGCATACCGTGGTTTTCGAGCGCAATTCGCTCGATTCCGCAATCCTCCGCCAGCTTAACAAGTTTTTTCCATGCGGGAATCGCAACCTGATTCCACTGGTAATCCAGAATGTCCTGCGTCTCGGGCGGCCACGAGGTCGTGATCCACACCGGCGTTTTATCGCCCTCGCAGCCGACCGGCAGACCGCTCATCATAACGATCTTCTTTACTCCGAGCTGATGCGCCAGCTCAAAGGTTTTCTTTGTTACATCCATGTCCTTTTCATACGCAAGCGGGTTGCCTGAGCAGTTGAGCGCGCACAGCTCCAGACCCTTTTTACGCATGGCGTCATACCATTTTTCACGGGCGGTCTTGTCGCTTACCAGAAGGTCGAGGTCACAGTGCGGCGCACCCGACCAGTTGCCTGTGCCGATTTCAATAGCGGCAATTTTCTGCTCCACGCAGAAGTCGAGCATCTGCTCATAGGGCATATCCAGCGTGCAGGTTTTGATAGCCAGCTTCATTTTCACATTCCTTCTCTCTTGTATGGTGCGGTGACTTTTTATTCGGTGTACTGTAATTTTACCACATTGTAACCTTTTCGTGCAAGACATCTATCCAAAATATGCCCAAATCCGCCTGCATTTTACCGTGAATTTATGGGAAAATTGCCGTAAAAACTGCAAAAATGCACAATGCACATAACGGGTTTTTCGAACGGCAAAGCGGAAAGCTGTCAATCTGCACAAGGAAGATAGTGTCGAACTAACCACTTCCAACAAAAATGACAAGAAAGGCTTGTCAAACCAGTAAGATTGCATTAAAATATTACCAGAACGTTGGAGCGTTCCTAAGTCCCGCACAAGGCGGGGACCGACAGGCGGAACGGCAGGGCAGAGAAACCCGCCCGCTCCGCACGAAAAAGGAGAGAGGTTTTATCATGAAGAAGAGATTACTTGCTATGCTGATGACTGGCGCTATGGTTGCAAGCCTTGCAGCTTGCGGCGGCGGTTCTTCCACCCCGTCTACGGACGACAAGACCGGCGGCGATAAGGCTGGCACCACTTCCGGCTGCTCTGTTGACGTTATCCTGAAGACGACTGCTTCCGAGTACTGGAGCTACGTTAAGGCTGGCGCTGAGGCTTACTCCAAGGACAACCCGGACGTAAAGGTTGAGGTTAAGGGCGCTACCTCCGAGACCGCTTACGACGAGCAGCAGAATATGATCGAGACCGACCTGAACTCCGGTGCATACGATGCATTCGTTATCGCTCCGCTGCAGGCTGACCTCGTTAAGACCCTGATCGCTGGCCAGACCGCACCGATCGTTGCTGTTGATACCAACATCGACGCACCTGAGGTTCTGTCCTTCGTAGGCACCGGCAACGAGGATGCTGCTGCAATGGGCGGCAAGGCTGCTGTTGAGGCTGCTAAGGCTGCTGGCTGGGATAAGGTTCAGGCAATCGCAATTTCCGGTGTACAGGGCGACGGCACTGCTACCGCTCGTCTGACCGGTTATGAGAAGGGCGTTACCGAGGCTGGCGGCGAGTTCCTGAAGGACGAGATCCAGTACGCTGACGCTGTTGCTGATAAGGCTGCTACCTCGATGGAAGCAATCATGCAGAACCATCCGGAAGGCGTCGCTATCATCGTCTGCAACAACGACGATATGGCTATGGCTGCTGCTCGTGCTGCAAAGGGCAACGCTGCTTACGAGAAGACCATCTTCGTTGGCTTCGACGGCATCCAGTCCGCTTGCAACGCTATCCTGTCTGGCGAGGAGACCATGTCCGTTGCTCAGGAAGCATACGACATGGGCTACAAGGCAGTTGAGGCTGCTGTAAAGGCTGTTAACGGTGAGAAGCTGGAGAAGTTCATCGACTCCGGTTGCTCCGTTGTCAACAAGGATAACGCTCAGGAGCGTCTGGATACCCTGAAGGGCTACATCGGCTAAGCAATCCCATCCCACACGCTTGTGGTTTTCCATTAGTTCCAGCATTTAAGTGAACGAGAAGAAACCCCTGCTCGATTTTAATCTCTGCAGGGGTTCTCTTTTCAAACATGCTCCCGCGGACAAGAAATGGTAAAGAGCTTGCACTGGGCAGGCTTTTCCTTAGGGAACTGAACCGAGAACAGTTTACTTTGTCCCGCACTTCATCTCGGAGAAGAAAAGGTGATATGCAAATGAGTGAATACGTAGTAGAACTGAAAAACGCGACCAAGCGTTTTCCGGGCGTAGTGGCTCTGAAAAACATGCAGCTTTCCGTCAAGCCGGGCGAGATCCTCGGCCTGATCGGTGAGAACGGCGCAG